>CAYSVQ010000071.1:0-13770 GCA_964434565.1 uncultured Flavobacteriaceae bacterium
AAACCATTTATAGCGATTACGCGCTATCCAACGGTAGAGCGGGTCCCTCAGCCCTGCAGGGATCCAGTGAAAAAGGCCCATCAAATTCCACACCCCACCAAATTCCTGTGCAATGCGCAGGGCGGCTTCCGATTCCGTATAATAGGCAATGCCCGGATCAATAAGGATTATTGAATCTGTTTGTTCCGTATCAATATGTCTTTGTCGGATCATCTGTTGCGCAACCTCGCTTTGAAGGGCGGCAAAACGAAAGCGGTCCTGCTTGTCGCGCTTAATGACGAATTGGACGGCCCCATTGCAAAGGTTGCAGACACCATCGAAGAGAATGATTAATTTTTCCGCAGCTACTTCCATGTCTCAAAGATACGGCGCATTTGGTTAGGGCATACGGCACACATTAAAGGGAATTCTGAAACTCCGCCTACTTTTTGCCCTTTTCCACCAGCTCAAGCTGATCAACGCTCACGTTGGTGGTGAACTGCCCGTAATTCACCACGGCTTTGTTCTTTTCCAGGAAATCAATACTGCCCACTGCCTTCCCGTCGTACAGCCGTACACGATCCCCCACTTTAAAGATGGGTTTTGGCTTGATTTTTTCCTGTTTGGTTTCTGCTACTTTTTTCGTTTTTTTCTTTTGACGAATGACCTTTACCTGTTGCTGTACTTCCTGCTCCAGCTTTGCTTTTTTCTCCTTTTTCTCTTTGGATTCCGGGGTAGATTGCTTCTTCCGCTTGCTGTTTTCCGTTTCCACTATGCGCAGTAGTTCGGATACCAGCGGGCGTTTCTTTTTATCCCGGAAGTATTGTTCGGCTGCCTTATTAAGTTTATTCCCCAGGTAGATCATGCGTTGGTTATGATCATATAGTTCCTGATAGTCTTCCAGTTTTGATTTAACCCGGGAGTTCAATACTTCAAGCTTTCTTGCTTCTTCCCGCGTCCGGATTTCTTCTTCCTGTAATCTGGAGCCCGTTTTAGCCATTTTGCTTCGTTCTTTCTGCATTTTGGCTATGGTGGCATCAAAACGCACCTTTCCGCGGGCTATCTTCTTTTTTGCCTTGTTTATAAGGCTGTATGGAATTCCTTTCTTCTGGGCTACCTCGAAAGTAAAGGAACTGCCGGCCTGCCCCAGCACCAATTTGTAAGTAGGCTCCAGGGTACCGGAATCGAATTGCATATTGGCATTGTCCATATGTGGCAGTTCATCGGCCAGTAATTTCAAGTTGGCGTAATGGGTCGTAATTACCCCGAATGCTTCCCGTTCATAGAATACCTCGAGGCAGGCTTCCGCCAGGGCCCCGCCCAGTTCCGGATCGCTGCCGGTGCCAAACTCGTCTATCAGGAAGAGGGTGTTGTTATCGCATCGCTGTAAAAACATATTCATATTCTTCAGCCGGTAACTATAGGTACTCAGGTGGTTTTCTATGGATTGATGATCGCCAATGTCGGTAAGGATTTGCCCGAACAAACAAACAGAACTGTTTTCATGTACCGGGATAAGCAGCCCGCTCTGAATCATGAGTTGCAGCAGGCCAATGGTTTTCAGGGTGATGCTTTTCCCTCCTGCGTTTGGTCCGGAGATTACTATGATGCGGTTCTCAGGGGAGAGGTTTACCGTTTGTGGCCAGGTTGTTTCCCCGCTGCCCTTGTTGGCAAGGTATAACAAAGGGTGGTAGGCATCGCGCAATTCCAGTAACCGCTGCCTGTTTATCTGCGGCAACAAGGCGTTCATTTCATTGGCGTAAAGGGCCTTGGCAGCAGTAAGGTCGGTTTGGGCAAGGTACTCCTGATATTCACCAAGCATGGCCGCATAAGGCCTTATATGATTTGTAAGCTGCTTAAGGATCCTCTGAATTTCCTCCCTTTCCTCAAATTCGAGATTATTCAGTTCGCGACCGTAAGCCAGGGTTGCTTCAGGTTCTATAAAAACTATACTCCCTGTTTTGGAAGTTCCCATTACCGAGCCCTTCACTTTCTTGCGATACATAGCCTTCACCGCAAGAACACGCCGGTTTTCTACCACTGATTCCCGGATGTCATCCAGGTAATCAGAGGCGTTACAGGTAGTCAGGGCTATGGTAAAACTCTGGTTGATCCTGCCCCTTACTTTCAGGACTTGCTGGCGGATCTGTTTTAATTCAGGGGAAGCATCATCCCTTATCTCACCAAAACGGTCTAAGACAAGGTGTATGGCGGCAGGGATTTCGGCATGTATCTGAATATAATCGGAAAACTCGAATAACAGGGGATAGTATTCCCTGAATTTCTTAAAGAATTGCTTATGGGTAGCGATGGTTTCACAAATGGCGGCAATCTTTCTGAAACCTGTAATTTCCAGGGTGGTATTCTCAATTTGAAGTAATTTCAATTCGAGGCTGATCGCCTCAAAACCGTGGTTAGGAATACGGTTATCCGTAGTATGGGAAGACAGGTATTCGGCGGTTTTACCAAGGGAATTTATTAGCTCGTCCTCATTAATCATGGGTGCCAGGGTAAGAGAGCGCTCCCTGCCGAGAGCTGTCTGGCAGCGATCTGACAACTGTGTTAATACGGTTGGAAATTCAAGGTCCTGCAAGGTTTTAAGACTGATGTTGTCCATCGCTTGATTATAGGCTATTTTTAGCGGAACAAAAATAGCCCTTTTCGCATGAATGTCAGCATCCATCCAAGTTGGAAATCCCGCTTACAAAATGAATTTGAAAAGCCCTATTTCAGACAACTTGCGAAATTTGTACGGGAGGAGTACAAAACCAATACCTGTTTCCCGACAGGGAAGGACATTTTTTCTGCTTTTGACCATTCAACATTTGAAGCCACCAAGGTAGTCATCATCGGGCAGGATCCATACCATGGCCCGGGCCAGGCCAATGGCTTGTGCTTTTCGGTGGGCGAGGGGATACCGCACCCTCCCTCCCTTGCCAATATTTTCAGGGAGCTTGAAAACGACCTTGGGAAATCATACCCCGCAAGTGGAAACCTCGAACCATGGGCGGCACAGGGGGTATTGCTTCTCAATGCCACCCTCACTGTAAGGGCACATCATGCGGGGAGTCATCAAAATAAGGGGTGGGAAACTTTTACCGATTCGGTGATCTGCAAACTGAGCGCGGAAAAAGAGGGCCTGGTATTTCTGCTTTGGGGTGGATATGCGAAGAAAAAAGCAACCCTTATCAATAGTAATTGTCATCACATTTTGAGCTCCGGGCATCCTTCGCCCCTCAGCGCCAACCGTGGCCTTTGGTTTGGGAACAGGCATTTCAGTAAAACCAATGCACTGCTGCTTCAGCAGGGGAAAACACCCATTGAATGGTAATTTCTCTTATGGGTGAAGAAAATTAGCTGGTGGTAGTTTATTAGTAATCAACTTTAACTGATACAGGCAATCTATAACATTTTCAATTGTTTTATTTGATATTTGTTGTTGACTCCAACGCGTTTTTGAAAGCCAGTCTCTAATATCGGTCACTTCGAGGGCGTACCGGTTTGCCAGGCTTCGGTCTATGCTCGGGATATGCCTGAATTCTTCCGTGTACAGGTTGATTATTTCCAGGACATGCCTGAGGATTCCGGGCTGTTCCTGCAGGAATTCCTGCCGTACCGCGATCACAAAACACGGCCAGGGAGTGGGAAAATCGCCTAGACGCCGGAAAATCCCCTGGTCTACCAGTGGTTTTGTGGTAAAGTGCTCCCACATAAAATAACCCGCGGATCCATCTGCCAGCGCTTTAACCGCTCCTTGTAAATTATTTATGGTTTCGAATTCCAGGCCATTTGTCTTCCAGCCCATACTTTGAGCATGCAGGAAAGCCATTAGCTGGCTGCCACTGCCAGCCCGGCTAATAGCTGCCTTTGCATGCCGCAGATCTTCTATTTTTCCGTAATTGGAAGCGGCATCAACATGTATGCCCCAAAGTAGTGGGCTCGATACATATTCCTGTACTATGCGTACCGGGTTGCCTTCGCTGATGCTTTTTACGATCCCCTCCGTGAGGATGATAGCCACGTCGGCCCGGTTATCGCGTAGCATTTCACACATCCTGCCCGTGCCCTCGGGCACATCGGTCCATTCGGCAGCTATGCCCCGCTCTTCGAAGGCACCTTCCTCCATGGCCATATGCCAGGGAAGGTTAAAATGTTCGGGGACCCCCGCGAGGCGTATGTTTTTCAAGACCTGATGATTTTATCCATTGCAAATTGGATGAGTTTTTCCATGGCGGCTCTCGGATTCTTTGAAAATTCGCCTGTTACCCTGTTGGCGAGGATACTGTTGATGGAAACGGCCCGGTGCCCCATCAAAGCTGCAAGGGCATATAGGCCGGAGGTCTCCATTTCCAGGTTTGTAATTTTCAACCCATTATATTCGAATGCGGCCAGTTTTTCAGACAGTCGCGTATCTTCGGGTTTCATACGCAGCTGCCTGCCCTGCGGCCCGTAAAAGCCTGAATTTGTTGCCGTAACGCCTCTTTGTACGGACTCCGGGCCAAAAAGATCCAGCAAGACAGGATCCGGGACCGAAACGTAAGGCCTTGATTTTTCCTTTTGCCAGTGCATTTGCCTTATAAATGCATCTTCCAAATCAATATACTTCGAGGAGGGATGGTCGTAAAAGTGTAGCAGGTTATCGAGCCCGATGGCCAGCTCGCTTACCAGCATGGAATCAACCGGAATTTCGCGCTGAATGGCGCCGGATGTACCAACCCTGACAATTGTCAGGACCCGCTTTACGGGCTTTACGGTTCTGGAATTCAGGTCGATATTAACCAATGCATCGAGCTCGTTGAGGACGATATCAATATTATCTGTCCCGATCCCGGTGGAAACCACACTTATCCTTTGGTTGTTCAGGTAGCCGGTATGGGTTATGAATTCGCGTTTTCCCTTGCTGACTTCAAGATGGTCGAAATATTTGGAAACCAAGGCAACCCTTTCCGGATCTCCTACGGTAATGATAGTATCTGCGAGCTCTTCGGGGTGAAGGTTGAGGTGGTAAATACTCCGGTCCGCGTTAAGGATCAGCTCCGAGGCATCAAGCTGCATGCTAAAGTTTAAGGATTCTGCCTGATTCGGTGTTATAGAGGAAGTTATACTTTAAGGCACCGCCCAGATAAGATTCATTATCACGAATATGGGAATAATAGCTTGTTTTACCGTCGAGGATTTCCTTTCCTTTTTTGGAAAGGCTTACGGGGTTAAACGAAGAAAACAATGGTTTCAGGCTTGTCAGGATACGTTCGTACTGGCTGTCACCAAATCCATAGCGACCCTGATTTGTGAGGATGCTGCCCAGAAGGGCTTTTTTATTCTTTGGCTTGTTTATGAAGGAAAGTTCCAGCAGGCGGTTTTCGAGCTCATTCAGCCCGTTTTTTATACTTGGGAAGCGCTTTAAATGGGCTAGCAGGGCCTCCGAGAGGTAGTCGAACTGGTAATTCTCAAAATCGGTTAAATTTTCCAGCCTAATAGGGTTATCACTGCAATAAAGCTGCCAAACATAGTCGGCATATTCAATATCGTCCTGGTTAAGAATGCGACGGTTCGTATAGCGGTCGAGCAATTGTTCATCGCTTAATTCATTAAGCCCGTAGAGCTTTTCGGAATCGTCTTCATTCCCGCTGCAAATAAGGGAAATTTCAGCATGACGGCGGTAGGTTTTAAGCCAGCTGATCACGGCGAGCATATTTATCTGGCAGAAAAGATCGTATTCAAACCATAAAATAATCTGATCCTGTTGCTTGTGATTACAAAGCGAGCGGTATTCCTTCAGGGTCTTCTCTACAAACCATGATTTGCTCACGTTGTAGTTCTTGTGCAGGAAATCAAAGCGGGTTTTCCAAAAGGACTCGCTCCCTACATTGGTTTCGGTTTTCCCTTCGCACAACATCTCCCTCCAGGTTATAATATCGCCCATTACGTTTAAACTTTGTAATCGCTGGGTTAAGTTATCCCCGTTGGTAATGTGCAATTGGGATCTCATTTTCAATGTAGTTTAGGTTCTAACCACTAAAGGTAACATTTAATCAAAAAAAACAAAAGATTATTAACAGAATTTACCCACCTACCCGTTTGGTTTTGAAGCCTTTTCCTTTTAATATTTTCATGATGCGGTCGCGGTAGTCACCCTGGATGATTATGGTGTTGTCCTTTACGCTTCCGCCTACTCCCAGGGCGATTTTCAATTCCCTGGCCAGGGCCGCGAAGTCTTCTTCTGCGCCTGTATAACCTTCCAGGATGGTAATGGGTTTTCCCCGTCGTTTTTCATATTTGCACAGGATGGGGTCGTCTTGCAACCAGATTCCCCCGGACTCCTCCCTGGAATTCTCCTCCTCTGGCTGGTGGTCGGGGAACAGGTTTTTCAATTGATCTTTGAGGTCCATGGATTATAATTTTTTTCTGATTATATAGGTGTATGTCAGGCTGTCGGGCTCCAGGATCAGGTTGGTCTCCTGGTCGAGATTTTCAAGCTGGCTGTTGGCCAGGATATAGGCAAATCCCTCATGTATCGCAAAAGTAGTGGGAATATCCATCTTTTCATGCCCAAGCAGCACCGGTGTAATTGCCCCCAGGCTATCGCCGGCCGAATTGAGCGCAATCCGAACGAGCCCATGTCCTGATTTGTCCGTGCCGCCATTTCGGATTGCGTACAGGTTCCCACGATAATATTTGAGTCCGTCTATTCCGTATTGACTCGTTGGACCGTGTGGGCCATTGAGAATTTGGCCGCTGTCTGTGTCTACTATCCGTATCCCGTGGGTCCAGGAATCCACATAAAGTTTCGACCCGTCGTCTGAAATAGCAATGCCATTTGGGTATTTCAGGCTTTCATCCTTCAGGGCCGTTGTTATGGTTCCCCGCGGATAGCTAAGCCGGTATACCATATGGCGTTCCGTATCGGTGATATAAATATCGTTCCCGGGCCCAATTGCCAGATCGTTCATAAAATGCGCCGCCGTATCCTGCAGCGTATAGCTATGTACCAACCGGCTGCTTACCGGATCAAAAACAAGTAATAATGAAGTGCTGTGGGTAGCTGTTTTTTCGCTGGAGAGGGAGAAAAGAAGCTCGTTGTGTATCAACATTCCAACCCCGCCTTTAAAGCCGTGTTCCCCGCTTTTTATAAAATCTTCGCAAGTGCCACTGGCCGGATCGTAACGCACGATTTTATTCTTATGGTAGCTGCTCAGATAAAGCATGCCGTTTGCGGGGTTTACCGCAATACCTTCCGCTATCAGGTCCTTATCGGCCTTAATCTCATAAACCATTTCTTTCCCGCTGCACTGCATCAGGAACCCTCCAAGGCAAAGAACAAGAAAATGACTACACTTCACCGAACCTGGATAACGTATTTATTGAAGTACCAAAACGTGTTGACCGCATCCTATTTTTTAATCAGGCCTAATTCTACCAGTCTTTCGTTTAGATATTCCCCCGCAGTGATATCACTGAACTGTTTGGGATGCTTTTCGTCTACGCAATTTTTTAGGCAGTTCAGAGGCATTTCGCTTACCGGGTGCATAAAGAACGGGATGGAGTAACGCGATTTGCCCCATTCAGATTTGGGAGGGTTGACCACCTGATGGATGGTAGATTTCAGGCGGTTGTTTGTGAGCCTTGAGAGCATATCGCCTACGTTGATCATCAGTTGGTCGGGCCGGGCAATGGCATCTACCCACTCACCCTTATGGTTCTGAACCTGCAGCCCTTTCCCGTGGGCTCCCATCAGGAGGGTAATGAGGTTTATATCGCCATGGGCGGCGGCACGTACGGCTTTCTTTGGTTCTTCCGTAATAGGGGGGTAGTGGATAGGGCGGAGGATAGAATTCCCGTTTTTAATATATGCATCAAAATAGGTTTCCTTTAGTTTCAGGTGCAAAGCAAGGGCTCGCAGCACGTATTGGGCTGTTTTCTCCAGCATCTTGTAGGCCTCCCGGCCCACTTCATTAAATTGTGGGAGTTCCTCAACCTGTATATTTTCAGGGTATTCGGCCTCCAGACGGGGGTTATCTTCAACATATTGCCCGAAATGCCAGAATTCCTTAAGATCTCCTACTGTTCTTCCCTTTGCGTGTTCTTTACCAAAGGACGTGTAGCCGCGCTGACCTCCAATTCCCTCAATTTCGTATTTATTCTTTATTTCCTGTGGCAGGGCAAAAAACTTTTTAATCTCGGCGTAGAGGTCTTCCACCAGGACATCTGAAAGAAAATGGCCACTCAGGGCTACAAAGCCAATATCCTCGAAGGCGGTGCCAATTTCCTTAATAAACATTTCCTTTTTCACAAAGTCCCCGGATAGGTAGCTTTTAAGGTCGACACTCGGAATTGCGCTCATAGATTCTCATTTTCACTGTTCCAAAGGTAATAAAATATAAGGCAATCGCTATCGCGGTTGCAGGAATTCAACCGGCGGGGATTCCGTTCTTTTTACATAATTTTACCGCCTAATCTTTAGCCGCCATATGCACTATAACAATGCAGGATTACCAGCCGAACTTCAGCTGAGTTTGTATCGCGACCTGTTAAAACCCCGCCTGATCGAAGAGAAAATGCTGATCCTGCTCCGGCAGGGTAAAATTTCCAAATGGTTTAGTGGAATAGGGCAGGAGGCCATTTCGGTAGGGGTTACCAGGTCGCTCAGGCGCGAGGAGTACATCCTGCCCATGCACAGGAACCTCGGGGTCTTCACTTCAAGGGAAATCCCGCTATCCCGTCTTTTTGCCCAATGGCAGGGAAAAGGTTCCGGGTTTACCAGGGGGCGCGACCGTAGTTTTCATTTTGGTACCCAGGAATACCGCATTATCGGAATGATTTCTCACCTGGGTCCGCAATTAGGGGTGGCCGACGGCATAGCACTGGCCGACCTGCTTCAGGAGAATAAAAGGGTAACCGCGGTCTTTACGGGAGAAGGCGCCACCAGTGAAGGTGATTTTCACGAAGCCCTTAATGTTGCGGCCGTTTGGCAGTTGCCGGTACTTTTCTGTATAGAGAATAATGGGTACGGCCTTTCTACCCCGGTTAACGAACAGTACCGTTGCGAGAACCTCGCCGACAAGGGAAAGGGATACGGGATGGAATCGCATATTATTGAAGGCAATAATATCCTGGAGGTTTACAGCCGGGTAGACGCGCTTTGCACGGATATGCGCCAAAACCCCAGGCCCGTGCTTCTCGAATTCAAGACATTCCGCATGCGGGGCCATGAAGAAGCAAGTGGCACCAAATACGTTCCCCTGGAATTGATGCGGGAATGGGAGGAAAAAGACCCGATTGCCAACTATGAAGCATTTCTTGTAAAAGAAGGATTACTCGATGAAAAAACCATCGGCAGGATGAGGGAGGAGATCCAGTCGGAAATAGAGGAGCACCTGCGGATAGCCTTCGCCGAAAAACCAGTTGTGATTAATGAAACAAATGAATTAAATGATGTATACTTTAAATATGATTATGAACATACTAAACATGGTAATGTTGTTAAGAACATCCGGTTGGTTGATGCCATATCACAGGGATTGAGACAGTCTATGGAGCGGCATCCCAACCTGGTTCTGATGGGGCAGGATATTGCGGGTTACGGGGGTGTTTTTAAAGTAACGGAAGGCTTTTTGGAGAGCTTCGGGCCCGGAAGGGTAAGGAATACCCCCATTTGTGAGTCGGCTATTGTAGCCGCGGCCATGGGCCTTTCCATAAACGGGATGAAAGCGGTTGTAGAAATGCAATTTGCAGACTTTGTAAGCAGCGGCTTTAACCCTGTTGTAAATTACCTTGCAAAAGTGCATTACCGCTGGAATGAAAAAGCCGATGTAGTCATTCGCATGCCCTGTGGCGCAGGAGTGGGCGCCGGCCCTTTCCATTCGCAAACGAATGAGGCATGGTTTACCAAAACCCCCGGCCTGAAAGTGGTGTACCCGGCCTTCCCCTACGATGCAAAAGGCCTGTTGGCTGCCGCGATAAATGACCCAAACCCTGTTATTTTTTTCGAACATAAAGCGCTTTACCGTAGTGTATACCAGGATGTACCTGCAGATTATTACACCTTGCCTTTCGGGAAGGCCGCATTGCTGAAGGAAGGTAGTGATATAACCATAGTCACTTACGGGGCAGGGGTACACTGGGCACTGGAGGCCCTTAAGGAATTACCCGAGGCTTCTGCAGAGCTGCTCGATCTCAGGACACTTCAACCACTGGATACGGAAGCTATTTTCATTTCTGTAAAGAAAACAGGGAAACTCCTTATCATGCATGAAGATACCCTTTTCGGAGGTATTGCCAGTGATATCTCTGCTATGGTTACGGAACACTGTTTTGAGTACCTCGACGCGCCCGTAAGGCGGGTAGGCAGCCTGGAAACACCCGTACCATTCGCATCTGTACTGGAGAGCAATTACCTGCCTAAAAGTCGATTTACAAGTATACTTTTGGAACTGCTGGCTTACTGAGATTGCATCAATAAATTACTATATAGGGCACAGTATTTTAAGTGGTTTTTTGCAACTTGCCGTTAGCGGAACAAAATATTTCCAAATAGTGACCATAGGCTAAATTATAGGCTTTAACGTATATATTTAAAATCAAAAAATTTAAATCTAATGAGAAAATCAATTTTTGGGATCCTGTTTTGCAGCCTGTTCCTTTATTCCTGTTCCGTATCAAAAGGGGCGAGGGAACAAAGGGATACCCTGAGCGGTACATGGAATCTGGACAACATTTCGTTTGAGAATAATCCGGGTTCCTTTAAAGCTGTACTTTTTAATGATGCTGATGCGGTCTGCTTCGAAGGGAGTGAATGGTATTTCCGCGACAATAACAGCACCGGGAGGTATACCCTCAACGACGGAAGTTTATGTACCGGGGGCGACCGTTATATACGGTGGTCGGTCGTGGAACAGCCACAAAGCCCAAGCAGTCAGTTGCAGTTCAAGTTTATCGATGAAAAAAACAAGGACATCGCAGGTGGCCAGGGATACCGTCTCAATATAACCAGCCTGGCAGATCAAAGCATGATCCTGAAATCCAACACGACAGTCGGAGGCGAAACCGTCACCATAGTTTATGAATTCACCAAAAAAAATAACAACTGATGAAAACTATCCTGATTAAAAGTACAACCTGCCTGCTGGTTCTGGGCCTAATGCTCGGATGTAAAACCGTTCAAAATGCGAATAATAAACAAAAAGGCGCTGTTATAGGTGCCACCGGCGGAGCCGTTATAGGCGGTGTGGTAGGAAATAATGTTGGTAAGGGCAATACAGTTCTTGGCGCCATAATTGGCGGTGTAGTAGGTGGTGTTGCCGGCGGATACATCGGAGATCGTATGGACCGTCAGGCCGAACGAATAGAATCGGAAGTCCCCGGGGCTGAAGTTACCCGGGTTGGGGAAGGGATCAACGTTACCTTCGACGAGGAAAGCGGGGTGTATTTCGACCTTAACAAGAGTGAAATAAAAGGCCCTTCGGCGGTTACCCTTCAACGCCTTGCAGGAATTTTTAAAGAATACCCTAAATCCAATATTTTAATAGAAGGGCATACCGACAGCTCGGGCAGCGAAGAATACAACATGAACCTATCCAGGCAGCGCGCACAGGCAGTAACCGATTATTTGGTAACTCAGGGAATTGATTCTCAGCGGTTTACCACCAAATGGTACGGAGAATTGCAGCCGCGTTTCGACAATGAAACCCCGGACGGTCGTACCAAAAATCGCCGTGTGGAACTGGGTATTGTCGCCAGCGAAGAGCTTAAGCAGGAAGCCATACAGCAAACCAAGGGCTAAGAAAGCCCTTGATGGCTGAATTGATATCCGGGCATAAGCTTCTCCTTACAGCCGGTTACCGGCAATTGGAAGCCGTTTTTCAGGGGAAAACGGAGCATAATGTATAATGCGGTTATCCAAACTTACTAAAAGTTTGGTTTGAAATAAAGAAATTGATGGTTTTGCCATCTGGAGCTGAAGTCGTCTCACTTCTCAATACCGGCGATTTTTAATGCCGCTTTTTAGGGGAAAATGGAGCGGTAGATTTATGCACTGGATGGCTTTTTTTATTCACTCCGGAATGACTTCCCTTTGCCTTAAAATACTATATTACCTTTTGTGAAGGAATACCAAGTTATCATTATAGGAGGCGGCCTGGCCGGATTAACTGCTGCGCTGGCACTTGCAGACAGAGGGCTTGAAGTAATGCTGCTGGAAAAACACGCCTATCCCAGGCATAAAGTCTGCGGGGAATACCTTTCAAGGGAAGTACAGCCTTATTTACAATCCCTGGGCCTTCCTCTCAGGGAAGCTGTGGTGATAAACCGTATGCAGCTCACAACTTTGAATGGCCGTACCGTGCATGCCAATCTACCCATGGGCGGGTTGGGCATAAGCCGTTACGCACTGGATGCCAGCCTCTATAACAAAGCGAAAGCTGCCGGCGTAACATTTGTATTTGAAACTGTCATAGGGCTGTCTGAACATGAAAGCGGATATACGGTAACTACCACAGGCCCCGGGGAGTATAGAGCAGGGCTGGTCATCGGGGCTTATGGTAAAAGGTCAGGCCTGGATAAGGAACTGGGCCGGCGATTTATTGAAAAACCATCACCCTGGCTGGCGGTCAAGGCACATTATTCATACCCCAACTGGCCCGATAACCAGGTAGGGCTTTTCACTTTCAGAGGGGGATACGCAGGCCTTTCAAAAACCGAAACAGGGGCGATCAACTTTTGTTACCTGGCGAGTTATAACAGTTTCCGGCAGGCCGGCACCATAGAGGCATATAATGAGAAGGTGGTTTCCGAAAACCCTTATCTCAGGGAATTCCTTGGAACTGCAGAAATGATTTTTGAGAAGCCGCTCAGCATAGCACAAATCTCATTCGGGCCAAAACAGTCGGAAGGGAATGGAGTGATGATGTGCGGAGATACGGCCGGGATGATACATCCCTTATGCGGTAACGGGATGGCGATGGCCATACAATCAGCAAGGATTGCGACTGAACTCATAAGCCGGCACTACAGCCAACATTCATCCAACCGCGAAACGCTTTTAAAAACATACCGGCAGCACTGGCAACGGGCCTTTTCACGGAGGCTGTTTACCGGAAGGAAGCTGCAGGCAGTATTGCTAAATGAACCCTTGTCTGAACTGGCATTATCTTCCATTGCCCGATCCCCCTGGCTGATGCGGCAGATAATCAGTGCAACCCACGGAAAACCCTCTGGCCTATGATGCATTTCAGGGAACGCTGCCAACAGGAGGAAGCTATGGACGACCCAGGCCTGGGGGCTGCCCAACTCGATGCGGTATTCCGCGACCTGAACCGCACCAACCTCTTGCTTGGCGGTCAGCGCATCACGCTCAATGCCTTAAAGGATCTTATTTCCCATCATCCGCAGGATACTTACCAAATCACAGATATGGGATGCGGCGATGGAGACCTGCTCAGGCGGATCGTACGGTTTTGCAGGAAGAACCGCATCAGGGTATCCTGTCTCGGTATCGATAACAGTGAGGCGGCCGTGGAACTGGCTATAGCCGGATCTGCAGGATTCCCGGAAATTAAATACAGGAAGGCCAGTATGCTTGATCCGGGACTTGATAATCCCTGCGACATCCTACTCTGTACGCTTACGCTGCACCATTTTAACAATGGGGATATTGCGGGTATATTAAACAGGTTTAGCCGATTGGCCTCCCTGGGAATCATTATTAACGATCTCCAAAGAAATAAGGTGGCATTTTATCTTTTTCATGTGTTTAGTCTTATTTTTATAAAAACAAAAATTGCTAAACAAGACGGG
>CAYSVQ010000072.1:0-2722 GCA_964434565.1 uncultured Flavobacteriaceae bacterium
TATTCTACCTGGGTTTCCGGGCTATCTTTATCAAGAGCCGTGCCATCATTTTCCGAAGCGGTATTATCTTCCGCTTTCACATCTATATTCATAATGTCTACGTTATCAAGGTCATCTTCTTCCTTCATTACCTTCGCAACCGCTGCTATGGAATCATCTTCCCGCAAATTAATAAGCCGCACCCCCTGGGTTGCCCTGCCCATTGTTCTGAGCTCTTCCACACTCATTCTTATGGCAATCCCAGATTTATTGATGATCATAAGGTCATCCGTGTCCGAAACATTCTTAATGGCGACCAGCCCACCTGTTTTTTTGGTGATGGAAATGGTTTTCACCCCTTTCCCGCCACGGTTTGTAATCCTGTAATCGTCTATACTCGAACGCTTGCCATAACCGTTTTCAGAAACAACCAGAATATCCTCTTCCATATTATGTACGGAGACCATCCCGATAACTTCATCCTTTTCGTTGGCCAGGGTAATGCCTCTAACCCCGGAGGCTGTACGCCCCATTGGTCGGGTTTTGCTTTCTTCGAAGCGGATAGCCTTCCCTGAACTCAGGCCAAGGAAAATCTGGCTGGTACCGGTAGTGAGCCTGGCGTCTATGAGTTCATCGCCTTCGCGTATGCTGATGGCTATAATACCGTTCTGCCGCGGCCTGGAATATTGTTCAAGCGAGGTTTTCTTTACCGTCCCTTTCTTTGTCGCCATGATCACATAATGGCTGTTTACATACTCCTCGTCCTTCAGGTCCTGGGTACAGATAAAGGCCTTCAACTTATCGTCGGGCGTAATATTAATAAGGTTCTGGATGGCACGCCCCTTGGAAGTGCGACTGCCTTCGGGGATTTCATAGACGCGCATCCAGTAGCATTGGCCGTTCTGGGTGAAGAACAGCATATACTGGTGGTTGGTGCCTACAAAGAGGTATTCCAGAAAGTCTTCCGTCCGTGTTGAGGAGGCTTTTTGCCCTACCCCTCCACGGCCCTGGGTCCTGTATTCAGACAAGGGGGTTCGCTTGATATATCCTGCATGGGAAATAGTGATAACCACCTGTTCGTCCGGGATCATATCCTCCATGCTCAGGTCTCCGCCCGCGTAATCAATTACAGACCTCCTGGCGTCTCCGTATTTCTCCTTTACCTCCTGGAGTTCATCTTTAATGATCTGCATCCTGCGTTCTTTACGCGCAAGGATATCCTTCAGGTCGGCAATTGTTTTGATGGTTTCGTCGTATTCCGTCCGCAATTTATCCTGCTCCAGGCCGGTGAGTTGGCGCAGGCGCATTTCTACGATGGCCCTGGACTGCAATTCGCTAAGTTTAAATCGTTCCATCAGGTTTTCCCTGGCCTCATCGGCATTCGAAGAGGCACGGATAATAGCGATAACTTCATCGATATTGTCCGATGCAATGATCAGCCCTTCCAAAATATGGGCACGGTCTTCGGCCTTTTTCAGCTCGAAGGTGGTACGGCGGACGACAACCTCATGCCTGTGCTCTACAAAATGGTGGATAATTTCCTTTACATTGAGCAATTTAGGCCTTCCCTTTACAAGCGCAATGTTGTTCACGCTAAAGGAAGATTGGAGGGATGTATATTTATAAAGTGTATTAAGGACTATGTTAGGAATGGCGTCCCTTTTGAGAACGTATACAATACGCATGCCCTTACGGTCTGATTCATCCCTTATAGTGGAGATGCCTTCTATTTTTTTGTCATTTACAAGGTCGGCGGTCTTCTTGATCATATCCGCCTTGTTGATCTGGTAAGGGATTTCGGTTACAATGATGCAATCTTTCCCCTGAACCTCTTCAAAACGGGCTTTTGCCCGTAAGACAACCCGTCCGCGGCCGGTATGGAAAGCCTCCTTAACCCCTTCATATCCATAAATGATACCTCCTGTAGGAAAATCGGGAGCCTTAATATGCGAAATCAGTTCATCTATTTCAATTTCCGGATTTTCTATATAGGCGACAGTGCCATCCACCACTTCCGAAAGGTTGTGCGGGGGCATATTGGTGGCCATCCCAACTGCGATCCCCGAAGCCCCGTTGATGAGCAGATTCGGTATCCTGGTGGGCAATACGGTAGGTTCCTTAAGGGTATCGTCAAAATTCAGTTGATGATCAACGGTTTCCTTATCGATATCGGCAAGCATCTCATCCGCAATCCTGCGCATCCGTGCCTCCGTATATCGCATGGCAGCGGGGCTATCGCCGTCAACCGAACCAAAGTTCCCCTGACCGTCGACCAGCATATAGCGCAGACTCCATTCCTGGGCCATACGGACCATGGTATCGTATACCGAAGTATCGCCGTGCGGGTGGTACTTACCCAACACTTCCCCGACTATCCTGGCCGATTTCTTATGCGCACTCGTTGAGCGAACCCCCAACTCATGCATTCCGTATAAAACCCTTCTGTGTACTGGTTTAAGCCCGTCTCTGACATCCGGCAGGGCACGTGACACAATGACCGACATTGAATAATCAATGTAGGCCGATTTCATCTCATCTTCAATGTTGATAGGAATTAACTTCTCTCCCTCCGCCATACCAAAATCTCTATGCTTTATCGTCCAAAAATTATCGTGGCAATATACATAAAATCATGCGCTGACAAGCATAGTTACGGGACTTTCTTAAATTATTTATCAACACGGAGACCCCCCTTAACAGTTAACAAATCGGATGTTAATTATTTTGTAATTCGTTGTTTTTT
>CAYSVQ010000073.1:0-29189 GCA_964434565.1 uncultured Flavobacteriaceae bacterium
AGGGGGTCGCACCAATCCCGATGGGGTCGCCGAATTCGAAATCACCGGCAAGAAGTTTTTGAAACTTAGGGATTCCGTGCGTTAGCAACATGATCGATGGGAGTATCCTTAACAGGGCAAGTCCCAGGTCAGTTTTGAGGGAGTTTTTCATTCATTATAAGATTGGATTCCTTGTAAATGTAGAGTTTTTTTTCAAAAAATTTGACATTTCATTAATATTGGAGTGCATTCTCAGAGAATTCCGTTGATTTTCAGATCATTCACAATAAGGCGAAATACATCCGGGGTTGGATATCTGATAGTCGGCTTGAAGGGAAGGGGCATAATGCCCGCACAATAAGAAGAAAAGTTTATCCCGGGGTTCAATTCAGGATCAGCGAAGCCTGGGATAATCCTTTGGGTTTGCCTCGTGCATCATACCATATACCTTCTCAAAGATATCATCGGCGTTAGGTTTGGAAAAATAATCCCCGTCCGTGGCATAGGCCGGCCTGTGGGCCTTGCCTGTGAGGGTCTGAGGGGCGCTGTCGAGGTAACGGTAGGCGCCTTGTTTCTCCACTATCTCCTGCAGGAGGTAGGCTGCGCACCCGCCGGGAACGTCTTCGTCTATTACCAGCAGCCGGTTGGTTTTCTTCACGCTTTTAAGAACCTCCCCCTCAAGGTCGAACGGGAGGAGGGTTTGTGCATCAATTACTTCGGCATCTATGCCTGCTTCCAGTAAATCCTCGGCCACCTCAGTAACAATCCGCAAAGTAGATCCATAGGAAAGCAGCGTAATATCTGTTCCCTGCTTTATTGTTTCCACTTTTCCCAAAGGGGTACACAACTCTCCCAGATTATCCGGAATAGGCTCTTTCAGGCGATACCCGTTCAGGCTTTCTATGATGAGTGCGGGCTCGTCACTTTTCATGAGTGTATTGTAGAAGCCGGCTGCTTTGGTCATATTTCTTGGTACCAAAATGTACATGCCTCTGAGCAGGTGGATCAGGCCGCCCATTTGAGAGCCTGAATGCCAGATGCCCTCAAGCCTGTGCCCCCGTGTCCTCACAATCAATGGAGCCTTTTGCTTACCAACCGTACGGTACAAAAGGGTTGCGAGGTCATCGCTCAGCGTTTGAATGCAGTACAGAATGTAATCCAGGTATTGTATTTCGGCAATCGGGCGCAGCCCTCGCAAAGCGAGCCCTATTCCCTGTCCGATAATAGTGGTTTCCCGGATACCGGTATCGGCAACGCGCAGAGGGCCGTATTTCTTTTGCAACCCTTCAAGCCCCTGGTTAACATCGCCTATAGCTCCGCTATCTTCGCCGAATATCAGGGCTTCCGGGTATTTTGCAAACAGCTTGTCAAAATTGTCCCTTAAAATAATCCGGCCGTCTACCATTTCCGGTTCAGCTGAATATACAGGTTTTACCTCCTTAATATTCGTAGCCTTATCAGGCATTTCACTATATAAATGGGAACTGTATTTGGGCTGCTCGGTTTCGAGATAATCCTTAATCCAGGCTTTCAGAGCCGTGCGTTCTGTGTGATCCTCCCCGACAAGATACCTCAGTGCCTTCCTCGATTTGGATGCCAGGTCTTTTTTAAGCGGTTCTTCCATGGCGATGAGATCGTTCATTATACGGGTAAGCAGTGCTTTACTGGCACTGGCATTTGCCGCTTTTTCCAGCAGGGTTACAAGGGTCTTCTTGGCTGCCCGCTGTGGAGCCAGGAATTCTGCCCAGGCTTCCTTCCTTGCAGCGCGGACCTGCTTTTTGATTTCTTTCTCAATGGTGCTGAGCTCTTCTTCAGCAGCAATATTATTTTCCAGGATCCATTCCCTGAACTTGCGGTTGCAGTCGAATGCCTTCTCCCATTCCAGCCGGGCTTCGCTTTTATACCGTTCATGCGACCCGGAAGTTGAATGTCCCTGGGGTTGCGTTAGCTCGGTAACATGGATCAATACAGGCGCATGCTCTTCCCGCGCGATATCGGAGGCATTTTCGTAAGTATGGATAAGTGCTGTATAATCCCAGCCCTGTACTTTAAGGATTTCGAAGCCGGGATGCTCTTCATCCCTTTGAAACCCCGACAGGATCTCCGAGATATTTTCTTTGGTGGTATGTAAGGATGCAGGTACGGATATGCCGTAGTGGTCGTCCCAGACGCTTACAACCATGGGAACCTGCATAACGCCGGCGGCATTTATGGTTTCAAAAAAGTGCCCTTCACTTGTACTTGCATTCCCGATGGTCCCCCAGGCTACCTCATTGCCATTATCCGAAAAACCGGAAGCATCGATGCCTTTAACGTGCCTGTATATTTTGGATGCCTGGGCCAATCCCAATAATCGTGGCATTTGCGCCGCGGTGGGGGAGATGTCGGCACTGCTGTTTTTTTGTCTGGTCAGGTCCTTCCAGCTACCATCCTCGTTCAGGCTATAAGTAATAAAGTGTCCGCCCATCTGCCTGCCCGCACTCATAGGTTCAAGCTCAATTTCGGTGGTTGCATATAAAGCGTGGAAGAAATCCTTCGGGTTCAGCAGCCCAAGTGCCATCATAAATGTTTGGTCCCTGTAGTAACCCGAACGAAAATCCCCGTTCTTAAACGATCGGGCCATTGCCAGTTGGGGAAGTTCCTTGCCATCGCCAAAAATTCCGAATTTAGCCTTTCCCGTCAGTACTTCCCGTCTTCCCAGTATACTGCATTCCCGGCTGGTAACGGCAATTTTAAAATCCTGAAGAATTTGCGTCCTAAAATCATCGAAGGAAATATTTTCGCCGGTTTCAAGCTTCATTTCTCTCATAGGACAGGCTGGGTTTTTCACAAAAGTATCAAAATAGAATGGTTTGTGCAATCACCCTAAATGTGACTTTTTAATGATTTTGCAAAAAAAGCGGCTTACATCCTAAAGATGCTAATATTAATTCTGAAAAACCAGCGGCTTATTGAGGATGCTTTAATAAATTAAAACCATTTTCTGGTAAAAAGGCCTGTTAAAGTCCTTGGGCTGAGCGTAACCACAAACCGGACCCTTTGGTCGTAATCGGGTTGCCCGATTTCCCAGCCATTATTGGAATATAAAGGAAAATAGAGTTCAAAATAATCCGTTACCAAATTCAACCGCAGCCCGGAATCATAAACGAACCGCGGATCTTCACCCCTGCTTCTTATAAACCCCACATCGCCGTAAAGCTCAATCCAGCGCCATATGTTCATGCTGGCATTGGTTGTTACCAGCCAATCGTCGGCAAAGGGATCTCTTATTTTTGATTTAAAGCCTCCTTCGGCAATGATTATCTGTTGACTGTAGATCCCGCTGTCTTCTGATCGCCCCAGGTAATTCAGGTCAAACAGGTAATCCGTGGGGCGGTCCAGGGCATAGCTGAAAAAATCGGAATTGGTATCATTGTGGATGAATTTTCCGGCAAAAAATCGCAGATTCAACTGTTGATTATTATCAAACAATTTCCTGTATTCCAGGTTAAATGAAAGTTTGGAAAAATTCTCTGCAAACTGGGCATCGGCATACCAGCTGAAATAATTAATAATCCCGTTGTTTAAGGAATTATATCGCATATTAAAAACGCTGTAATCCGGATCGGTTTCCAGGTCGGTTATTCCCTCATCCAGAGTCCTGAAAACATTAACATGCCTCAATACGAGCGATTGCCGTTGATTTCCGATAAGGTATGATGGCCTCCATCCAAATGCTATCGAAGGCGTTAGGGTGGAATAGCGCGAATTTTGCTGGAAGTGATAGGTAGAACCACGGAGGGAATAATTGGTAACGTAAAATCCGCTCTTGGCGTGGTATTGGGTATAGCTAAACCGCCCGTAACCGACAAAGGATTTTTCCTTCATGGCATAGGATGGTGAAAAATCGAAGAGGAATGGATTTTCTATCAGGGTTTTGTTGGTCAGCCTGATGCCAGGGGTTAATCCGTCATATACGTTGAAGTTGGCCACCGGCATATAGAAAATCTGATTGTAATAAGGATCTTCCGCATCTTTGAAAAATTGGAATTTCAATTTTCTGTTGCTGCTGAAAAATCCGTTCAGCGATTTCCAGTTATCGCGCCGGTTAAACTCCGGGATTTTCTGATCGTAGTTCAGAACCAACCGTTCTTCTTCCCCGCGTGGAATGGTAACTGTTTTTTCATTCCGTATATCCCTGATCCAGTATTGAGACACCACGCTGTCTTTGTTTATCCCGAAAAGGGATATCGGGACATTGGTCCCGGTCTTGTTTTTTATGGTGACTGTTAGCGAATCTTCGGTCTTCTCAACCTTTCGGATCTTAAAGTCTATCCTCCTGTTGGAAGAAACATAGGAATTGAAAAACCAACTTATATCCCTGTCTGAGTGGGTATCGAGTATTCTTCGGAAATCCGCGGGCGTTACTTCATTTAATTTGTAGGTCTTATAGAATTCTTTAATGCTCCGGTCTACCTTTTCCTTACCTATATAGTCTGCAAGGTATGCCAACCCTAGTCCCGCTTTATAAGTGTTAACAATCTTCTGATTGAATTTGATAAGCGAGTCGTTGGGGGTAGTTAACGGCTGGTCCAGGTTTTTACGGGCCATCAGCATGTACAGCATGGAATATTGGTCGTTAAAAGCCATTTTAGCCAGGTGGAAACTACGTACACCCCAGATATCTGCCAGTTTGCCCAGTAATTTCTGGTCCGGATAAAACTCCTCCACATATCGGATCATCAGGTAGTTCACAAGGGCGTCGCTCACCCATTTATCCATGCGGGGGTCAAGGAAGACCGTTTCCCTCATATAACTTCCCAGGGCAGTTTTGATGAATTTCATTTCAAACAGGAACTTGTCGTCATAAGGGCGTATAAAAGAAGGTAACTGGCTCAGCCCGTACAGGGGGTTCTTATTAAAGTCTATTTCGCTTACAAGCAGCTGCTCGTATGGAAACTCGCCCAGATTTTCATTTATAAACCTGGTGATCCTGTTTATGGAGAGACCCTGAGACACCTCGTCGTACTTGTTGTCCTTAATATCGGTTACCACAATGAGATGGGGGGTTACATGCTTGATAAAACGGTTATTGCGGTTGAGGATGATGTCGCAGCTTTTCCGGTTTACTCCTTTAAGGGAGGCAAATTGCTTCCCGGGAAACGAATTGATGCTTACTTCATTAAAATTGGTGCCCAGGTAAAGAGAATCCGGGAAAATAAAATTGATATAGGTATCCGTTATATCGGTGTACAGGTCCTCCAGGTTTTTATTTGAATACAATTGCCATTTACCGTCATACACCGCAGGTGTCAGGTACCAGTCCTTAAGGTAGAAGCTGCCGTCCGGGGCATACCCATAAGGGGTATAGCGATTGGGCGGGAGCTGCACCTCGTAAGTTAAAAATAATTTAGCGCTGCCGCCAGGGGGCAGTGGTTTGTTAAGTATAAATTTTATGATGTCCTTACCCGATACGCGTTTCCAGGAGATGCCTCTGTATTCATCATCAACCGAACTTACTATTTCTGTATAGCCGCGTTCGTCTGCTTTGGCCAGGTGAAGGCTTTTCTTGAATTCTTCGGCGAACCTGCGGGCCAGTGCCGTATTTTTATTTGAATAGGCATGTGCCCAGTCGTTAAAATACAATTCGTAAAGGGTATCACGTGATTTGTTGTTATAGATGAATTCCTGCTGCACATTTATCATCTTACGGTCTTCATCAAGATCGGCCGTCATGGTGGTATTATGCTGCGCCCAAAGGCTCCCGAAAACCGTAAAAAAGGCCGAGAACATAAGAGATATGCCAGGAGGGGGAAGCTTTATGTGCGGCATAGTCATTTAGAAGTTCGGACTTAGGTTACGTCCTTTATAGAAAGCATCGATAACCTCAACCACCTCGTCATCGGTATCGACGATTTTAACAAGGTCAAGGTCTGCGGGGCCAATATTACCGGCCTCAAGCATGGTATTTTTGATCCAATCGATCAATCCGCTCCAGAATTCAGTTCCCACCAGGATAATGGGAAATTTACCAATTTTGTTGGTTTGGATGAGCGTTATTGCCTCAAATAATTCATCTAGGGTACCAAAACCGCCGGGAAGAACAATAAACCCCTGGGAATATTTGACGAACATCACCTTCCTGACAAAGAAATAATCGAAGTCGAGGCTCTTATCGTCATCAATATAAGGGTTGTCGTGCTGTTCAAAAGGCAGGTCAATATTCAGACCTACGGAGGTCCCCCCTGCTAGATGGGCCCCGCGGTTACCCGCTTCCATTATTCCGGGACCTCCACCGGTAATGATACCATAACCAGCCTCGGCTACCTTTTTGGCGATGTTTATGGCCAGTTTGTAATATTTGCTGTCTTCCTGGGCGCGGGCGGAACCGAAAATGGAGACACAGGGGCCTATAGCGCTCATCTTTTCAAAGCCGATGACAAACTCGCCCATAATTTTAAAAATGGCCCAGGAATCATTTGTCTTGATCTCATTCCAGCCCTTATGATGCTGTTCTTTTCTCATTTTAAAATCTGTTAATGGAGGTTTCGAAACCTGTACCAAAAGGTACAACTAACCCTGGACTTCCGCAGCTTCCTTGATCTTTAATTCCTTCCGCAGGTACGTAGCTGTATAGCTTTTGAGGTCTGACGCGACTTCTTCCGGTGTTCCGGTTGCAACAACATATCCGCCTTCCCTTCCGCCCTCATATCCGATATCAATTATATGGTCTACCATTTTTATCACATCCAGGTTGTGTTCGATAACCAGAATCGTATTGCCTTTTGTAACCAGCTTGTTAAGCACTTCCATAAGCACCCTGATATCCTCAAAATGGAGGCCTGTGGTTGGTTCGTCCAGAATATAAAACGTATTCCCGGTATCCCTTTTGGAGAGCTCGGAAGCCAGTTTTACCCGTTGTGCTTCCCCTCCGGACAGGGTGGTTGATTGCTGGCCCAGGGAAATATAACCGAGGCCCACATCCTGAAGGGTCTTAAGTTTTCGAAAGATTTTCGGGATGTTTTCAAAAAATTCAACCGCTTCATTGATGGTCATTTCAAGGACGTCGGCTATTGATTTGCCCTTATACCGTATTTCAAGGGTCTCCCTGTTGAACCGTTTACCGTTACAGGTTTCACATTCCACATATACATCCGGCAAAAAATTCATCTCGATTACACGCAGGCCGCCGCCTTGGCAGGTTTCGCATCGCCCACCCTTTACGTTAAAGCTAAACCGCCCGGGTTTATATCCCCTTATGGCAGCTTCGGGTATCCTTGTAAACAAAGAACGGATTTCGCTGAATACCCCGGTATAGGTAGAGGGGTTAGACCTTGGTGTGCGCCCTATTGGTGATTGATTGATGTCGATCACCTTATCTATATGCTCCAGGCCTTCAATCTTCGCAAATGGCAACGGCTTTTTCACGCCATTAAAATAATGGGCATTCATAATAGGGTAAAGGGTATCGTTAATCAGCGTAGACTTTCCGCTCCCTGAAACCCCGGTTACCCCTATCATGGTCCCTAATGGGAATTCAACGGTAACCCCCTTTAGATTATTGCCTGTGCAGCCCTTTAGCGTAATTTTATTTCCCGTGCCTTTCCGTCTTTTGGAAGGGATGGGGATTTCCAGTTCCCCACTGAGGTATTTTGAGGTTAGTGTTTGTTGCCTCATCATTGCCTCCGGCGTGCCTTCCGAAATGATTTCTCCTCCGTGTTTACCGGCTTCGGGCCCAATATCGATTACATGGTCGGCACTTTCTATCATCTCCCTGTCATGCTCTACAACGATAACGGAATTGCCAATGTCTCTAAGTGCCTGAAGGGAGCGGATAAGGCGGTGGTTATCGCGCTGGTGTAAACCAATGCTCGGCTCGTCGAGGATATAAAGCACCCCTACCAACTGCGAACCAATCTGTGTTGCCAGCCTGATGCGCTGTGCTTCCCCACCCGAAAGCGATTTTGAGCCGCGGTTGAGGGAAAGGTAATTGAGGCCCACATCGAGCAGGAATTGTATGCGTGTCCTGATCTCCTTAAGGATTTCCGAGGCGATGATCTTCTGGTTGCCTTGCAACTGTTCATCCAGCGTGTCAAAGAAGCTGGCCAGTTCCCCAATGTCCATTTGTGCCAGTTCGGCAATATTTTTTCTGCCTATCCTGAAAAAGAGTGAGGATTTTTTAAGTCTTGAGCCTTCACATTCAGGGCATAACACCTTGTCCATGTATTCTTTGGCCCAGCGGCGGATCGAGGTGGATTCGCTCTGATCGTATTGCTGTTTAATAAAATTTGCTATTCCTTCATAATCTATCTTATACTCCCGCTTAACCCCCAGGGTCTCCGATTCCACCTCAAAGCGCTCCTCACCGCCGTACAGGATAATTTGCATGGCCTCTTCAGGAATTGTATCCAGGGCGTCGCCCAGTTCAAACCCGTATCGCCTGCCGATGGTTTCCAATTGTTTGAAAGCCCAGGACTTTTTGTATTCCCCCAAGGGGGCGATGCCACCTGACTGTATGGAAAGCTTGCGGTTAGGCAGGATCTTGCCTTCATTTATTTCGTGCACATGGCCCAGGCCGTTGCAATGCGGACACATTCCTTTTGGGGAGTTAAAGGAAAAGGTATTGGGTTCGGGCGTGGGGTAAGAGATCCCGGTGCTGGGGCACATCAGGTCCCTGCTGAAATAACGTGGTACCGCTGTATCCTCTTTCAATACCATCAGGGTATTGTCTCCGTGGTACATCGCTGTATTGATGGACTCCATCAGCCTGCCCGGCAGGTCCGGAGAATCACTGATTTGCAGCCGGTCTATAATGATCTCTATATCGTGCGTTTTGTAACGGTCGGCCTTCATCCCCTTTACCAGGTCCTGGATTTCCCCGTCGACCCTGACCTTCACGAACCCCTGTTTGGCTATCTGTTCGAAAAGTTCCCTGTAATGTCCTTTTCTGGATCTGATTACAGGAGCCAGAACGCTGATCCTCATTCCTTCAAAATCTGAAATAATAAGGTTGCGGATCTGGTCGTCGTTATAACTCACCATCTTCTCCCCGGTATTATAACTGTAGGCATCCGCCGCCCTGGCATAGAGCAATCGCAAAAAATCATAAATTTCCGTGATCGTGCCAACCGTAGAACGCGGTGATCGGGAGGTGGTTTTCTGTTCGATGGCAATGACAGGGGAGAGGCCGTCTATTTTGTCGACATCTGGCCTTTCAAGACCCCCAAGGAACTGACGGGCATAGGCCGAAAAGGTCTCTATATAACGTCTTTGGCCTTCGGCATAGATAGTATCAAAGGCGAGGGAAGATTTTCCGCTTCCCGATAATCCGGTGATTACCACCAGTTTTTCCCTGGGAATGGTAACATCTATATTCTTCAGGTTATGAACCCTGGCACCCTTTACTTCTATGTTTTCTTCGTACGATATCATTATCAGCCAGACAAAACCGCAAAGGTACGATTTTGACCTGTAAAAAGGAAGGGTGACCTGCTCCGTATTATGTTAATATGAGATTAAGCTTAAACCGGCAAATCCGTTCCCTGAAACCGGAGTTCAGGAAGAATAAATTGAAAGTGCCGGGCTTCATGCGGCGCTGCTTCCCTGTAGCATATGTTTTCCTGCCCCGGAGCGGGAGAAATCCCTGCCCCTCACGGTATCCCATTTTGTTGCAAGGCTTTTGAGGGCCGGATTCTGCTCCGGGCTGGCAGTTTGCCGGTTGTCTTTATTATTATGAATAAGAAGCCTGGTTTCAGCGGGGTTCAGTTTTAGCAGTTGCATCTCCTCTTTGTTAAAGTAAAGGGCGAATTTTCTTTTTTTGTCATACAAAATCCAGCTGCGATCTGGAAACCGCGACCGTGCGTGACGGGTTATCAGTGGAAGGACATTGAATCGGGGATTCAGGATGGCGAGAGCTGAGGGGCCTACCTCGTGAGTGAAATTAAGGTTGGCTTCCAGGCGCTTCTTTTCCTGCCCGACCATCTCAGCCAAGGTGTCTACTTTCAAGGAAATGGATAATTCCTTTTCTAAATTTCCCGCCGGCTTAAAAAGGTTCCTTATATAGCGGTAAAGCAGAAGTTCTATGCCCGGTTGTTCACTCAGAAAAGAAAAATAGATTTTTCTTACTGCCAGATAATTATTCTTCCCGATCCCATCCCAGACTCTCCTGGCCTTGTCTGTTTCCGTCCTTATAAGGACCGGTTCCGCGAACATGACTTTCTGGCCGTCTGTCCTGCGCCTGATATCCGTAAGCTCAAACCGCATTTCAAATGCACTGTAGACTGCGGTAAGAAAGCCGTTGAAACTTCCGTCGTAAATCAGAATTTTAGCGTTGTCCATGGTTATTAAATAAACTTAATTGTTCACTTGTATGTGTAAGAGTAGCCCGGTTCCGTTTGCCTCTCGCACCTATCGGCACCCGGGAGCTGCCCGGAGTATTTTTTGATGGAAGTTCAAAAGCGGTATCCCTGATCCCCGCTTCCGCCCAAATTGTTAACTCCCTGCTTAAATAGTTTTCAGACATGTTTTGGTAATAAATCCAAATATATGGAAATATTCCATATTATGGAAATATTCCAAATTAAATTTTGGAAATAATCCAAATTGTATATCTTTGAAGGAATAGAGGAATATATATACCTATAGAATTAAAGATGCTTTTTTGAATGAACCACTGCGGGGCGTAGGCCCTAACCCAATACGTATGGAAAACGATATCACGATTAAGAGATTTACAGAGACACGGCGCGAGTTGGGCTATACCCAGGCGGAGTTTGCCGAAATGCTGGGGATTTCGAATACCACGGCCGATATTGAGAGGGGCCGGACCAAATTGTCGGGTAGGGTAGTGGCGGAGTTGCTCAGAAAATTTAAGATCAATCCGTTATGGCTGTTTGGCGAGAGTAACCAGCAATACCTTGAAACCTCCAGGGCAAGCGTTATCCCCAAGGTGGTGACGGTGGATTCGGCCGACAGGGATAATATGGTACTGGTAAACGCAAAAGCAGCTGCAGGCTACCCTCAGAATATCCAGGATACCAGCTGGTACAGCCAACTGCCGGCTTTTGATCTCCCCATTCCGGAATTCAGGAATGCCACCTATAGGGGATTCCAGGTCGAGGGCGATAGTATGTTGCCTAACCTTCAGCCCGGCGACTGGGTGTTGGCCAGGGCGGTTGAATCCCTGGATCAGGTAAGTTCCAACAAAATGTATGTAGTGGTTCTTCAGGACGCAGTGCTCGTAAAAAAAATGGAAAAAGGGCCTGGCAACTCGAAGATCACCCTGATCTCCCTCAATGAATCTTACCCGCCTTATGAAGTAGAACCCGCTGAGCTTCAGGAACTCTGGGAAGTTAGCAGTAAAATTACTTTCGGGGTCGATGCCACTACAGAAAAGGGGTTGCTCCGGCAACTTCAGGAATCAATGGATGATCTGAAAAAACAATTGGGAAAAGCCTGAATACAGCAATTGCCGGTTCGCCGTCAAAAATCCCGGAAGTCAGAAACCCACGGCCGTTTCATCGCCCCGCCTGTCGGCACCGCCTTCCAGCCGCCCGTCTTCAAGTATCCTTATAGCATTAAGCTTTCCGAGAATTGGTGATTGGTCCTGATTGACTAAATAGCCTTTTTCCCGAAGTTTGTCTTTCAGTCCTTCCGCAAAACCTTCCCGTTCAAATACAATATGGTCCGGAAGCCACTGGTGATGAAATCTGGGGGCGTCTACCGCCTGCTGCATGCTCAGACCAAAGGCATGCACATTTAGTATGGCCTGGGCCACAGTAGTGATAATTGCAGAGCCGCCGGGGCTCCCTACTACCATCCACAACCGGCCCTTCTTTTCAACAATTGTAGGGGTCATACTGCTGAGCATGCGTTTCCCGGACTCAATACTATTGGCTTCGGCCCCGGTAAGGCCAAACATATTAGGTACCCCCGCTTTGGCACTGAAATCGTCCATTTCATTGTTGAGGAAAAATCCCAGTTCATCAGCGTAGAGCTTGGAACCGTATGCCCCATTAAGGGTTGTGGTAACCGAAACAGCGTTTCCTTCCTGGTCTACTATAGAATAGTGCGTCGTCTCCATGCTTTCCGCAAAATGTACTTCCCCGTGAGCCACATCTGTGGAAGGAGTAGCCCTTTCAAAGGAAAAATTTGACATCCGCTCTTCGAGGTAGTTTTTGCCAAGGAGAACCTCCAGCGGTATTTCCACATAATCGGGATCTCCCAGGAAGTAATTCCGGTCGGCATAAGCCCTCCTGGCTGCTTCCGTGAACAGCTGGATATATGCCACCGAATTATGTCCGAGCTCTTCCGGGGCAAAGGGTTCCATCATCCTGAGCATCTGATTAAGCGTTACCCCGCCACTGCTTGGAGGGCTCATCGAAATGATCCTTAGGTCCTTATAGTTGAAAATTACCGGTTGGCGCCAAACGGGTTCATAGGATGCAAGGTCCTCTTCGGTAACATATCCACCCTTTGCCTGGATAAATGAGGCCAGTTTCCGTCCGGTTTCCCCCCGGTAAAATTCATCCTTCCCATAAAGCATTAACCGGTTAAGGGTCTGCGCAAGCGCCGGGTAGGTAATGGTATCTCCGGCCCTGCAAATGTTGTAAAACCAGGTATTTTCCCCATTTATTTCCAGGATATCTTTCCTGTATCGTTCAAATCTGGAAGCCTGATTGTTTGTTACCACCACCCCTTTTTCCAGCAGGGCGATCACCGGTTGTATAAGCTCCTCTATCGGAAGACTCCCGAATTTTCCATGTACCGCAAAGATTCCTGCAACCGTTCCGGGGACCCCAACTGCGGTTGCTCCCCTGGTACTCATTTCCGGGATAACATTTCCAAGGGAATCCAGGTACATATCTTTATAGGCGGCCATCGGCGCTTTTTCACGGTAATCCAGAGAACCCACATCCCCATTTCCCCTGCGGTAAACCATAAAGCCGCCGCCGCCAAGGTTTCCTGCAAATGGGTATGCCACAGCCAGGGCGAGTTCGGTAGCGACCATGGCATCAAATGCATTTCCACCTTTGCGCAGAACGGATGTTCCGATTTCAGAGGCCTCCTGCCGGGCCGAGACTACCATGCCCTTGCCAGTCACCAGGCCGGTAGGGGCTGGGGGACTTGTCTTGCAGCCCGTAAACCCAATCAGGAAAAATGCAGCCAGTGCAATTGAACCTATTATCCGCATAACCTTTGGTATTCTTTAAAAGCGTAAGTTTCGAGTTCCGCAAAAAACTGGGTAAATTCTTCCTGAAAATCCTGGTAATATTCCTGCAATTCCTCTATGGCATTATTCATCCCGCTCTTGTGCCCTGTTCGCCTGTTCATTCCCTGAAGCACCCTGCCAATCCCATCAATCCCGGCATAGTTCACCAGCCAGTTATCCGCTATCATATAAGGCATCATTCGCTTCACCCCCGTAGGTAGCAAGCTGAAATTATCCCGTAACAGATCGTAGAAATCCTTTGCAAAAAATTCAAGCGGTGTATCGGAATATTTTGTCCAGTTCCTTGCAAGGAAATGATCGTAATATATATCCACTATCACACGGCTGTAATGGCTGTACCTGGGGTGCAGGCGTTTACTGCTCAGGCGGGGGGTGGGATGCAGGTCGGTAAAAGTGTCGATGGCCCTGTGAAGCAGTATCCCCTTCTGGATTCGCTCTGGCAGGTAGCTGTATTTATTGCCCCGGATACCGTCGGCGATGAAATTGCCTATACTTACTTCCTCATCCCCGAAGGATAAATAAATGTGTGCCAAAAAATTCATGCAGTCACCTAACGCTTTCCGATTCCTAAATTACAAAGAAGGATCGCAGCATAACGGGCAGGACGTGTATATTTGCAAAAACTTATGAAAAAATGACCCTGATCAAATCCATTTCCGGTATCCGCGGAACCATTGGCGGCAGGCCCGGCGAAAACCTGACCCCTGTAGATATAGTAAAATTCGCAGCGGCCTACGGCAGCTGGCTGAAGCTCCATAAAGGAAATAAAAAACTAATGGTGGTTATAGGCCGTGACGCACGGATATCGGGCAAAATGGTACAAGACCTGGTAGTGGCTACCTTGAGCGGCCTGGGGATTGATGTGCTGGACCTTGGACTATCTACCACCCCAACGGTAGAAATCGCGGTTCCCAGGGAAAAGGCCGACGGCGGTATTATTCTAACCGCCAGCCATAACCCCAAACAGTGGAATGCCCTTAAACTGCTCAATGAAAAGGGTGAATTCCTGGACGCTGCCGAAGGGGCGTCCATTCTGGTCCTGGCAGAGAGCGGCGACTTTGATTTTTCAGCAGTGGATGATCTGGGCACGGTTTCCCATGACGACTCTTACATTCAAAAACACATAGATGAAGTGCTGAACCTTTCGCTCGTCGATGAAGCCGTAATCCGAAAAGCAGGGTTTAAAGTAGTTGTAGATGGGGTGAATTCTACGGGCGGCATTGCAATCCCACAATTGCTGCAAAGGCTAGGGGTAGAAGTTGTGCCCCTGTATTGTGAGCCAAACGGTCATTTTCCCCACAACCCGGAGCCCCTCAGGGAGCACTTGGCGGATATTTGCGACCTTGTTGTAAAGGAAAAGGCTGATTTCGGAATAGTGGTGGATCCGGATGTGGACCGGCTGGCCTTTATAAGTGATGATGGGGAAATGTTCGGCGAGGAGTATACCCTGGTAGCCTGTGCTGATTACGTCCTGGGAAAAACAAAGGGGGATACGGTTTCTAACCTGTCTTCTTCGAGGGCATTGAGGGATATCACCGAAAAACATGGTGGCAATTACAAGGCAGCCGCGGTTGGCGAGGTTAATGTGGTTGCCAAAATGAAGGAAACAGCTGCGGTAATAGGAGGGGAAGGTAACGGGGGGATTATATACCCCAAAAGCCATTATGGCCGTGATGCCCTGGTTGGAACTGCACTTTTTCTCATGCTGATGGCGGAAAGAGGCGGAACCGTTAAGGAACTACGAGACAGTTACCCGTCTTATTTTATGAGCAAAAAGAAAATTGAACTCAGTGCCGGCCTGAACGTGGACGAATTGCTGGAAAAAATGGAAAAAACCTACAGCCATGAAAACCCCATTACAATAGATGGCGTTAAGATAGATTTTGACGACAGTTGGGTACATCTTCGGAAGTCCAATACGGAACCGATTATACGGATTTATACCGAAGCTGGCAGCCCTGAAGAGGCCGATGGCCTTGCCGATAAGATAATCAGAGAGATAAGGGAAATAGCAGGAATTTAAAAGTAAACCGTTAGCCGACTTTGGCATCGGAATTCCTTACGACAGGTCCTTTCGGGGCTTTGTTGCGGTGTTTCCACCGCTTGTGCGTCCATAAATAATATGCGGGCTCCTCCCTGATAAGATCTTCCGTAAGTCTCAGGAATTTTTCCGTGATTTCACCTTCAGCGGTAGCGCTTCCGTTTCGTGTAATCGGTATCATTTCAAGTGAATAATAGCCGCGTTTTACCTTGGTCACCCTCGCAAAAATCACAGCCAAATCCAGTTTACGCGCCAGTACTTCCGGTCCGTTATAAATTGGGACGGTTACCCCCATAAATTTACTCCAGTATTGAGCCCTGTGCGCCATGGGCGACTGGTCGCTTACCATCCCATAGATCCCTTTAATCCCCTCATTTTCGTTGCGCATGACTGTCCGGACCGTTTCCTGTTGGGTGATGGGAGTGGTATTCCATTTACTTCGAAGCCTTCTGAAAAGCTTGTCAAAATATTTATTCGAAACCTTCTGATAGACGGCGTAGCCCTTTGAATGTACATAATTATTAATGCTCACGTTCCACTCCCAGTTGGCATAATGCGCACAAACTATTAGTACGCTTTTTGATTTCTCGAGCTCCTTTAGCAACTCTATATTGGTAACATGGTAATGCCTTTTCACATTTTCCTTATCCATGCTCATGGTCTTCACCATTTCCAGAAACATGTCGCACATATGGCGATAGAAGCGGACCATTATTTGTCTGAGCTCCGCTGATTCCTTCTCCGGGAAAGTCAGCTGCAGGTTAGACCAAACCACTTTTTTCCGATAACCCACAACACGGTAAACCAGGAAAAACATAATGTCAGACACGGCATAGAACAGTCGATAGGGAAGTACGGAAATTATCCATAAAAAAGGGTAAGAAAGCAGGTAGACCAGTCGTTGCATGCAGCTAAAATACTAGCGCAAATATAGCTATATTTGGCGCGAAACAATTTTCTTGCTTATGAATTTAGACCTGGCTACCCTGGTGGTCATTACAGCAAATGTCCTTGTTTCCCTTAAGGGGTTTAACGATTACTCCTTTTTCGAACGCTATAAATTCGGGATTGCGGCCATTCAGGCAGGCCAAAAGGAGCGTATGATAACTTCCGGCTTCCTTCATGTAGACCTTGCCCATCTCTTCCTGAATATGTTTACCCTCTACTTTTTTGCCGATGTTGTTATCAGCTGGTTTGGCCATGGGAAGTTCCTGATCATCTATTTTATCAGTCTGACTGCAGGAAGCCTGCTGGCCTTATTCTTCCACAGGAATGAACCGTATTACAGCGCGGTGGGGGCAAGCGGGGCGGTAACCGGCATCTTGTATTCCTCCATCCTTTTGCAACCAAATGACCCGCTTTATTTTATCTTCCTTCCCACTGTTGGGATCCCTGCATACATCCTTGGCGTAGGTTACCTTTTATATTCCATTTACGGGATGAAAAAACGGGTAGGAAATATCGGGCATACAGCTCATTTTGGAGGAGCCATTGGCGGATATGCCACCACCTTATTGTTTAAGCCCGACCTGCTCATTACGGACACCCTCATGGTATTTTTACTGGCAATCCCAATCATTATCCTCTTTATAATGCAAAAAATGGGTAAACTCTAGGCTTTTTTTGTGCTTACCACCCATAAAAAAACCCGGAGTTACCGGGTTTTACGACTTTCTTTGTCCTGCTTCACTGGAGGAGTTCTCCTATTTTCTGATCAAGGGCTTCACCCCTGAGGTTCTTTGCTACAATAATACCGTTCTCATCCAGTATAAAAGTAGCGGGGATGGCATTCACATTGTACAATTCCGCTATCTCATCAAAATATTTCACATTGGAAACATGGTTCCATTCCAGGCCGTCATCCTGTATGGCTTTCTTCCAGTCTTCCGCCTTTCTGTCAAGCGAAACGCCCAGGATATTAAGGCCCTGGTCTTTGTATTTATGATAAATCTTTACCACATTGGGGTTTTCGGCCCTGCAGGGTTTACACCAGGCAGCCCAGAAGTCGAGGATGGTAACCTTCCCCAGGACATCATTTAAGGCCAGTTCTTCCCCGCTCGGAGTCGGTGCCGTAAAATTAGGTGCCCTGGAGCCTATAGAGGCATTGGAAGCTTTTTCGAGGCGTTCCTTGATCTTCTGTCCAACACTGGTGTTCTTGATTTCCGGTGCAAGAGCTTCGTAAAGTTCTTTTACCTCCGCTTCGGGAAGGGCGGCTGTAGTCAGGATCTTATCAATGATCAGGGCGGAGATCAGGGCGTCCGGGTTTTCCCTGGCATAGTCGAGTTCAAAGTCTTTTGCTTCCTCCTGTAATTCAAAATATTCTTCCCGCAGCGAATTCATTACTACGGTATCCCGCCGTGCGGAAGCAGCCCGCATGTCTTCATTCATAGACAGGGCTTTTCGCGACAGCGCCCTAGAGGATTCCAGGAAGTCTGAGAATAAATCATTCTGGGGAGTTCCCTGAATCCGGGCATAGGCAAGGCTGTCTTTGTGGGCATTGATATCAATGGTGCCAGATTCCAGGACCAGCGGAATATTTCCCTGGGTCTCTTCAATGAAAAGGTAATGTAATTCGGGTATTTCGGCTTTCCCTGTAAAGGTAAATGTTCCGTTTTGCACCATGGCCGTATCCACATCAACCGGCTGGTTCTGCTCATTGGCTTTTTTCAGGTACACCGCAGTACCTTCTTCAAGTTCCCCGCTAAGGGTTCCATCTATGGTAAATCCGCCGGGGTTGGTATTACAGGCTGTAAGGGCCAGGCTCAGGGCAAGGATGCTATATCGCTTCATTATTGGATTTTAGGTGGCCAAAGATAGGTAACTGCCGGAGAATAAAAAAAGTCCTTAACATTGCATTTAGTCAAGGACTTAGGTTTTATGTGGTATAAACGGGCTCAGAACTGGTACCGTATACCAAGCGCGATATCAAAATCAAAATTGTCTGAGAAATCATTATAGCCTACAAGCCCGATTTCCGGACGAAAATCCAATGAAAGCATCAGGGGGATGTCAAAATCATATTCCACACCTATATCGCCCGCGGCAAAAATGAAAAGGCCGCCATCCGGATCAGCTGAACCCCCACCAGGTACTGGAACAGGTTCGAAATCCACGCTCCCAAGGCCACCGCCTACCCCATAAAACCAGTTAAAGTTTCCGTCGAGGGGGCGCACCCATTGATAAATTCCAGTTAGTTTGAAAGCGTCGAAATTCCGGCTGTCGCGCCATCCAAGGTCAACTTCCACCCGGTTGGCCCGGCCAATGGATTTCTGGTATGAAATTTCGGCGCCAAAGCCGTCACTATCACCAAGACGAAGGCCCAGGGCGTGTTCAGAAATGCTCTGGGCACTCAAGGAAACACATCCAAAAAGAAACAGGACACTTAATACTTGTATTGTTTTCATTTTACATTTTTTTAGTTCGCGTCAAAAATAAGCCTTTGGTATAGTCCTTTGGTTAATAAAAACTTAATTTAGGGCCTAAAATTGTTCAGCCTTGAATAAAAAACTTCTGGGTAACCTCCGTGAGCAACTTGAGGGTACCCTACATTTTGATGAGCTAAGCAAAGCACTTTACGCTACGGATGCATCGGTATATAAAAAAACACCCCTAGGGGTTGCCTGCCCGGCAAATACAACAGACATCCGGAAACTCATCGCCTTTGCAGGGAAACACGGGCTGGGTTTAATCCCACGTGCAGCCGGTACTTCGCTGGCTGGCCAATGTGTTGGCGAAGGTATTATAGTAGACGTTTCCAGGCATTTCACGGAGATCATCCGTCTAGATACCGCTAAGAATCAGGTAGTGGTACAGCCAGGGGTTATCCGCGACGAGCTCAACCAGTACCTGGCACCATACGGACTTTTTTTCGGGCCCAATACATCTACCTCCAACAGGTGCATGATTGGGGGTATGGTAGGCAATAACTCCAGCGGAACCACTTCTATCCGGTATGGGGTGACAAGGGATAAGGTAGTGGCGCTCAAATCAATTTTATCAGACGGATCTGAAGTAGAATTCCGAACCCTTACCAATGAGGAATTCTTAGAGAAAACCGCTTTGAATACCCTTGAAGGGAAAATTTATAAAGATATTTATAACGAACTGTCTGTTAAGGAGATACAAAATAATATCAAGTTAGATTTTCCCAAACCTGAAATCCATAGGAGGAATACGGGCTACGCGGTAGACGCCTTGCTGACAAGCAGTTTGTTCGGGGGAGATGAAAACCAGATAAACTTATGCGCACTCCTGAGTGGCAGCGAAGGAACCCTGGCGTTCACAACAGAAATAAGCCTGCAACTCGACCCGCTTCCGCCCCCTTATTCGGCAATGGTGGTAACCCATTACAAAACACTTGCCGATTCCCTGGCAGACGTTGTGCCTTTAATGATGCACGAACTGTATTTATGCGAGATGATGGATAGGGTGATCCTGGACTGCACCAAAAACAACAGGGCCCAGTTGGCTAATCGTTTCTTTGTGGTAGGAGACCCGGCTGCCCTGCTGATGCTCGAAGTAAACGCCCAAACGGAAGCAGCACTGGAAGTAGCGTTAAAAGCCCTGTTAATAACGATTGAAGCTTCAGGCATGAGCTATGCACACCCTGTACTCCGTGGTGCCGATATCGCAAAAGCTGTGGAATTAAGGAAAGCCGGTCTTGGATTACTTGGAAATATGGTTGGCGACCGCAAGGCAGTAGCCTGTATCGAAGATACGGCTGTTGCCCTGGATGACCTTCAATCATTTATCGGGGAATTCTCCCGTATCATGGAAAATTTTCAGCAACAGGCCGTATATTATGCACATGCCGGGGCGGGAGAGCTACACCTGAGACCTATACTAAATCTGAAAAAATCTTCAGATGTGGCCCTTTTTCGTAGTATAACAACCGAAGTGGCCCGGCTCACCAAAAGGTATGGGGGTTCTTTCAGCGGGGAGCATGGCGACGGGATTGTGAGGGCCGAGTTTATCCCTATGATGATCGGGCCGGAAAATTACGAGCTCCTCAGGCGGATCAAAAAAAGTTTCGATCCCCGGGGGATATTTAATCCGGGAAAGATCGTGGATGCCTATCCCATGGACCAGTCGCTCCGTTACGAGGTCGACAGGGAGGAACCCTACATTGAAACCTATATGGATTTCTCCGATAGCGAAGGTATCCTTAAAGCAACGGAAAAATGTAACGGCAGCGGCGACTGCCGGAAGACTCATAAGATGGCAGGCGCTATGTGCCCCAGCTATCATGCCACAAAAAATGAAAAGGATACCACCCGCGGCAGAGCCAATGCCCTTAGGGAGTTCCTTACCTCCAACGGACAGGAAAACAGGTTCGACCACAACGAACTAAAGGAGGTTTTCGACCTATGTCTGAGCTGTAAGGCCTGTGCCAGTGAATGTCCGAGTAATGTTGACGTGGCCACTTTGAAGGCAGAATTCCTCTACCAGTATCAGGAAGCCAATGGTTACCCGCTCAGGAGCAGGCTCTTTGCCTACAATACCTTAATCAACCGCTTCGGAAGTAAGGTTGCGGGTATTACCAATGCCGTGTACAACTCTGCATCCTTAAGCGGTCTTTTAAAACGAACTGCCGGAGTCGCACAGCAGCGGAGTTTCCCGAAAGTTTTAAGTTTTGATTTCAATATATATTTAGCAAGCATTGATTATCAACCAAATGACAATAATAAAAAGGTGTTGTTGTATATTGATGAGTTTACACAATATATGGATGTGGAACTCGGCAAGGATGCCATAGATCTGCTTACCCGCCTGGGCTATAGCGTTCGCTTATTTTACGGAGAAAGTGGCCGCACTTTTATCTCAAAGGGATTCTTAAAGCAAGCGAAAAAACTGGCAAGTGAAAATACGGAGCGGCTTGGGCCGCTCATAGCTGCAGGCTGGTCATTGGTGGGGTTGGAGCCCTCGGCCATCCTTACCTTCAGGGATGAGTACAGGAGGTTCGGGCTCGAAACAAATCAGGTTGAAGCCATTGCCGCCAATAGTTTCCTGATAGAGGAATTCCTGGCTATCGAAATCGGCCTTGGTATAATTTCCCCGGAGGTTTTTACGAAAGAAGAAAAAACGGTTAAAATACACAACCACTGCCATCAGAAAGCACTATCGGACCAGAAAGTGACCTTTGACATGCTGAATCTTCCCGAAAACTACAAGGTTTCAATCATCAACTCCGGATGTTGCGGAATGGCCGGATCCTTCGGCTATGAAGAGGAACACTATGAAGTAAGTATGAAAATAGGCGACCAGCGATTGTTTCCGGCAGTCCGAAAAGCCGGCCCAGGAGTACTGATTGCTGCAAACGGTACCAGTTGCAGACATCAGATCAAAGACGGAACCGGAATAACAGCCATGCATCCCGTGAGCATCCTGAGGCAGGCTTTACTCCCCAACTGATTCCCCATCCTTCTCCCTGGAACGGTCTTTTTTTATCCTGAGATCGATTATATTGGATATGAGGTCGCTAATGTCCATTTGCTTGAGTTCCTCATCCGCAAAGAAAGGGGAGAGTTTGTCGTGACTGTAATTATAGACTTTCCACCGCTTAAAAGAATACTCCAGGGCAGTAAGGTTTTCCAGCCAGTCGCCGGAGTTAAGATAGGTACATTTTCCATAGCGGTTTTCGAACACCTGCTTTTTCGGTTGATGAATGTGTCCGCAAACCACATAATCGTAACCTCCCTCTATGGCTAGCTCGGAGGCGGATTGTTCAAAATCCCTGCGGTACCGAGCCCCGCGGGGCATGCTGTTCTTAATGCGGCGGGACAATGAATACTTATCCCGGCCGGTTTTTTTAAGAATCCAGTTGAACAGGCGGTTAAGCCGGAGCAGGATGGTATATCCGTAACCTCCGAGTTTAGCCAGCCAGCGGGCGTGGCGGACCGAGACGTCGAAGACATCCCCGTGAAAGAACCAGGCTTTCTTCCCGTCAAGCTCGAGGACAAGTTTATTCAGGATACTGAAATTGCCGATGGTGGTACCGGTGAATTTTCTGATTATCTCATCGTGATTGCCTGTAATATAAACTACCCTGCTGCCATTGGAAGCAAGGTTTATAATTTTTTTTACAACTTTGAGGTGGGCCGGGGGAAAGTACTTTTTGTTGAATTGCCACCCATCAACTATGTCTCCGTTAAGGACCAGGATATTCGGTTTTATACTGCTCAGGTATGCCAGTAATTCCTCAGCATGGCAGCCATAGGTCCCCAGATGTACATCTGAAATGACCGCTACTTCAATTTTACGTTTTTTCAATATCGCGCCGATTAAAACCTTGAACAAAATTAGACCTAATGGTATATAAAAGGATCAGAGGGATGTCAACATTGAATAAACCTTTGGTTAAGATTGGATTAAGAGGCAGGCTTTATTGTTAAATGAACATTAATAAGGCACTTTTGGCTGGCAGATATTTAAAATTTATCTTTGGCTGGGCAGCACGGTATACCGTCTGCCGAAATCATTCATAATTTAGCAAGTTTAACCCCCTATGGCAGGAAACAGTTTCGGCAGATTATTCAGGCTAACCACTTTTGGCGAATCACACGGACCGGCTATTGGAGGGGTAATAGACGGCTGTCCGGCTGGTCTCCTTCTGGATCTTGAAGCGGTGCAACAGGAACTTGACCGCCGTAAACCAGGCCAGTCAGCCATTGTCACCCAGCGCAAAGAAGCCGATACCGTACATTTTTATTCGGGAATCTTCGAAGGGAAGGCCACGGGTACCCCAATTGGCTTTGTGATCCGGAACAGCAATCAGAAGTCCGGAGATTACGACCATATCAAAGATTCCTACAGGCCCTCGCACGCTGATTTTACCTATGATGAAAAGTATGGTATCCGGGACTACCGCGGAGGAGGCAGGAGTTCAGCCAGGGAAACGGCTTCCAGGGTTGTGGCAGGAGCCATTGCCAGACAGTTTTTATCGCCTGTTACCATACAGGCCTATGTGTCGCAGGTGGGTAACATGAAGCTTGACAAAACCTATGACCGTCTCGACCTTTCACAGACAGAGTCGAACCCTGTGCGCTGTCCCGATCCTGAAACAGCTTCCCGGATGGAGGCCTACATTAAGGAAGTCCGCAAGGAAGGAGATACTATTGGCGGAATAGTAAGCTGTGTCATCAGGCAGGTCCCCAGGGGACTGGGAGAACCAGTTTTTGATAAACTGCATGCTGAACTGGGCAAGGCAATGCTCTCCATCAATGCGGTTAAGGGCTTTGAATACGGTAGCGGTTTTAGCGGGGTTGCCATGAAAGGCAGCGAACATAATGATGCCTTTAATCCTGATGGCAGTACCAGGACCAATAACAGCGGCGGTATCCAGGGTGGGATCAGTAATGGGATGGACATATACTTCAATGTGGCTTTCAAACCGGTGGCCACCCTGATACAATCCTACGAAACCATAGACAAAGAAGGAAATAGTGTGACTGCCCAGGGCAAAGGGCGGCACGACCCCTGCGTGGTACCCAGGGCGGTGCCGATTGTAGAGGCCATGGCGGCTCTTGTGCTGGCAGATTTCTCCCTCCTCAACCGCAGCGTTAAATTATAGCGGGGGCATTTTAGGGGTTTTACAGTCAAAATAGTATCTTCCCCCGGATAATCAAATCAAACTTTATGAGGAAAATGGAATTGCACTGGCAAATCCTGATAGGGATGGTGCTGGGTATTGTATTCGGATTCGTTATGACCTTTCCCGATTGGGGGAGGCAATTTGTGCAGGATTGGATAAATCCGTTCGGGACAATTTTTGTAAAACTTCTGAAACTCATAGCCATTCCCCTTATTCTCGCATCCCTGATTAAGGGGATTTCTGACCTCAAGGACATTTCCCAGTTCAAGAACATCGGGGTACGTACCATTCTGATATACATCACCACCACGGTTATAGCAATAACAATAGGATTAGTGCTGGTAAACGTTTTGAAGCCCGGTGAGGGAATTTCGGAACAAACCGTGGCCCAGCTTACGGAAACCTATGCCTCCAATGCGGAAGTAACCTCAAAACTTGAGGAAGCTTCCAGGCAAACTCAGAGCGGCCCGCTCCAATTCCTCGAGGATATGGTGCCGGATAATGCATTTGGGGCATTAAGCGATAATAGCCTAATGCTGCAGGTAATCTTTTTTACCATTTTCCTTGGTATTTCCATGTTGCTTATAGGGGAGAAGGCGTCAAAACCGATGAAGGATTTCTTTGATTCGCTGAACGAAGTGGTCCTAAAAATGGTAGACCTGATTATGTTAACAGCCCCTGTGGCGGTATTCGCGCTGCTTGCAAACGTAGTGGTCACTTCGGGCGATCCCAACCTTTTGCTTGCTTTACTTAAATATTCAGCGGTGGTGCTATTGGGTCTGGGGATGATGATCGCTTTTTACAGTTTGGTGGTAGGTACTTTTACCAGATACAACCCATGGACCTTCCTCAAAAAGATAAGTCCTGCCCAACTGCTGGCCTTTTCCACAAGTTCCAGTGCTGCTACCCTGCCGGTTACAATGGAAAGGGTGGAAGAACATATAGGAGTTGATAAAGACATCAGCAGTTTTGTGCTTCCCGTGGGCGCTACCATCAATATGGACGGAACCAGCTTGTACCAGGGTGTAGCCGCGGTCTTTATTTCACAGGCCCTGGGCTTTGAATTAACCTTTGCGGATCAGCTTACCATTGTCCTGACCGCCCTGCTGGCTTCCATAGGATCTGCAGCTGTGCCGGGTGCGGGGATGGTTATGCTGGTGATTGTCCTCGAGGCCATAGGCTTCCCGCCCGATAAACTGGCTATTGGCCTGGCCCTGATTTTTGCAGTAGACCGCCCACTCGATATGTGTCGTACCGTTGTAAATGTAACCGGAGACGCTACCGTTTCTATGATGGTTGCCAAGTCGCTGGGAAGGGTTTTGAGGCCCAGGGTAAAAGATTGGGACGATCATTATGAGGAAGTGAGCTAATATTGATTTTTTCTGCAATAAGATTATTCGCCCGCTTTTGATTCCTTGTGCACGAATCATAAGTGTTCAATCGAATGGTCAGGCTCCGCATAGACGAGATGATATCCCTTATCTCTTCCGAAATCCCCTTTGAGGCCGTTTCGGAAGATTATTCTTTCAGTATTACAGTTCGCGAATATACCGATTTCGTTTGCGGGGCAATTCATGACGGGCACCAATTCCGGCCATCCTTATGGAATAACTGTCTGTTGAGCGAACACGAAAGGTGGTATGAGGAAGACCCCTGTACCAGGCAATTTATTGAAACATTCCCCATTGTCCTGGCCGGCCGTGACAGCCGGTTCGAATACGATCTTAACCGTGATCCCTATAACTGTATTTATGAGGATGCCTGGGGAAAGAAGCTTTGGCGGGAACCTCTCGACCTACCCGAACAGCAGGCCAGCCTGCAGAAGCATTATAATTTCTACAAAGTAGTACAGATTCTTTTTAAGAAATTAAACGAAAAATTCGGCCGTGTCCTTGTCTTCGATATGCATAGTTACAATTGGAAAAGGTGGGAGCGGGAGGTGCCAACCTGGAATCTCGGCACCAAGAATATAGATACATCCCGTTTCGGATGCCAGGTGGAATCATGGAAGGCAAAACTCGGGAAGATACAGCTTCCCTATGATATACCTGCTTCCGCCGGCATAAATGATACCTTTGAGGGTAATGGTTATTTTTTGAAGTACATCACCTCCGAATTCAACAATACTCTGGTCCTGGCCACCGAGATCGCCAAAATATATTGTGATGAACTTACCGGCGTCATTTTTCCGGAGATAGTTCATTGTGTAAAAGTGCATTTGAGCAGCGTCCTTATTTTGCAGGTCGTGGAATTCAGAATGGAACATAAATGTTAGATGAGACCCTGATAGAAAAAGTAAAAGAGCGGCTGACCGGGGGTCTGGTGGTTTATGAACCCCTGCCCAAAGGGGGTGTCCTTCATATAGATAAATTATTGCCCTATATCTGCATTTACCGGTACAGCGATGAGGAAGACCCATATTTTTCCAGCTTGCTGAAAACCCAGGCGGCTTATTTGATATGTGAAGAATCTATTGCCTTATCGGGCCTGCTGGAAACTGTTTCCAGGGTGATAACGAAAAACCTCAACGCCTTCCTGATAATAGAAATGTGGCCGGTTAGGCAGAATCACGAGGCTTCCTTTAATATCTACTGCCCAAACGGTAAATCTCCGGCCACGCTTGCCGCCCTTCAGGATGGGATCAATGAACTTACAGATATCTTCCCGGATGTCACCACCAACGTTATGTCATCAGTCCACAGGCATCCCCCGGGTTTTGAACCCCTGTTTACAGTAGATAAATCCAGGATGGCAGGCATACTGATTATTGGGTTGGCCGTCCCGGCCATTTACGAAGGTGCCGGCGAAAATGAGGTTTATGCCCTGTTTCATAGAAAATTAATTAAAAAGATTTCAAGCATAGTAAAAAGGGCGGCTTTCGAATTTATAAGGGTGCAAACCTCCAACCCATTCCACCATTTCCTGATGCTTGGCAAAACCCACCTGGATAAAGTAAGTAAACAGGCAGACCGTGAACTCGCGGGAATAAGCGAGGGGATGTCATTCCTCCTTCGCGTCAGCCCTGTTAATTCCTCCGAAGAATGGAAACGGTTCCGGGAATGCGGATTTAAGGAATGCCCGGCCTTTAATTACCGGCTTATTGCCATTGATCCCGAACTGATAAAGAGAAAATTGTACGATATCCCGATCGAAATGGTAGAAGATCCCACCCTGGCCTATATTTTCAGGGATAAACGCAGGGAGATAGAAAAACAGCTGATCATGCTCGAAGAAAGGGGAACAGATAATTTCAGATATATCAGTCAAAGCCTGTATGGTAAACTAAAACCCAGGGTTATCAAAACAGCGGATACCCTGCTGGAAAATTTCAGAGGAGATACGGTCCGTAAGGCTGCTGACAGGTTGAATTGTTATGAATTTGCAGCCCGGGCACGGGAGGAAATCGCTTGTTATAATAAGGATTTCCCTAAGGTTCCGTTTTCCGTGGAAATACGAAAAGACGTGGACGGGATAATGGTATCACAGGCCCGCCTGCTCATTAGTGATGAATTTTCGGTAGACAGGAAACGCAGTGAAGCTCTGATACAACACGAGATAGGAACCCATATGCTCACCTACGGAAATGGGAAGAAGCAACCGCTGCACCAGATGTATGCCGGGTTCGCAGGGTACGATCAGTTACAGGAGGGACTGGCCGTTTTCTCCGAATACCTTGTGGGCGGCCTCACGGAAAACCGGCTGCGCTTGCTTGCAGGCAGAGTGAAAGCAGTGGAATCCCTGATCAGCGGGGCAAGGTTTACGGAAACTTTCGAACTGCTGGTAGATGCTTATGGCTTTGCCCAAAAAGTGGCATTTTACATCTGTATGAGGGTCTACAGGGGGGGAGGCCTTACCAAAGACGCCCTGTACCTGACAGGCCTGCTCAATGTCCTGGATTACATTAAGGCAGGCGGAAACCTGCATACTTTGTACACCGGAAAATTCAATATCAACCATGTAGATCTAATAGAGGAACTTTTACATCGTTCCCTTTTGAAGGCACCGGTACTCCCGGGCATTCTTCAAAAGGAGTCCGTGAAAGAAAGGCTGGAAAGGATTGCCGGGGGGGTCAGAATTACAGATTTGGTAAATTGAGACAACCAACCAAATGAGTCAAGAAATTAAAATTCTGCAGTATGTCAAATTGGTAAATAATGGCTAACGTTGCCGGAGGCGGTTGAGCGCCGCCATTAATAAATCATCAGAACCTTGAAAATAGCATTTATCATAAACGACCACGCCACGGAAAAGGCAAATTATACCACCCCTGCTTTGGGCTATGCGGCTTATAAAAAGGGGCATGATGTATTCTTCATAGGAATAGGGGAACTGGCATATGCTTCAGACGGACATCTTAAAGCCCGTTGTAAAACCATAAAAGGTCCTAATTTCCAAAACCAGCTGACATATTTTAAAGCAGTTCAGAAGGAGGCTTTCACTAATATCAGTTCGGAGGATTTGGATGTCCTCTTCCTGAGGAACGACCCTTCAGCCGATATTAACGACAGGAACTGGGCCCAGAATGCCGCCTTTATTTTCGGAGAAATTGCAATGCGCGACAAGGTGCTGGTGCTGAATCACCCAAACAGTCTGGCGGGGGCGGTCAATAAGATGTATTTTCAGCACTTTCCCGAGATTCTTCGGCCAAGAACGATAATCACAAGAGACCACAAGGAAATAAGGGAGTTCTTTAAAGAACAAAATGGTAAAATGATTTTAAAACCCCTGCAGGGATCGGGAGGGGCAAATGTGTTCCTTATGGACAAGGATAACGAGAAAAACCTTGCCCAAACTATTGACGCCATTATCAGGGACGGGTTTGTCATAGCCCAGGAGTACCTGGAAGAAGCAAAAAATGGGGATACCCGGCTTTTTTTAATGAATGGGAAACCTTTTCAGGTCGACGGGGCCTACGCCATGATGCAGCGCGTGAATGCCTCCGGGGATATTCGCAGCAATATACACGCCGGGGGGAAACCCAAAAAAGTCAAAATGACAGACCAAATCCTTGAGCTGGCCGAAATAGTCCGGCCAAAATTGGTGCAGGACGGGATGTTCCTTGTCGGGATAGACATAGTAGGGGATAAGCTGATGGAAATTAACGTGTTCAGCCCGGGAGGGCTCAACATAATGGGCACTATGTACGAAGTTGACTTTTCTTCGAAAGTGATTGAATCAATTGAGAAGAAAGTATATTATAATAAGTTGTATTCCAATTATTTATTCAACAGCAGGCTGGCCACACTATAGGCAGTTCAAACCCGCTGTCCATTTCCGGGAGCTGTTTCCGATAAAAACTTTGCCTTTAATTCAGGAGTGGGGACCATACATTCATCCTTCTTTCCAAACCATTTATAGCGGTTTTTGGC
>CAYSVQ010000074.1:0-18198 GCA_964434565.1 uncultured Flavobacteriaceae bacterium
ATATTTACACCCCCCTTAGTCCCCTCTTATCAGAGGGGATACCCCTAATTCAAACCCTGTGGTAATGCAACCTTCCTGCCTCCAAATAAACCCACTTACGCCAATGCTTCGGTGGGCATGCAATTCAACGCATCAACGTACCAAAATATGAACCAACCTCTGCCTACTAACCTGGGTGTTAATAGTTAACCTCAGATTATTGTCTTACCATCCTAATATGAGGGATCCCGTCTTCCAGGTACTCTGCTCCTGTTTCTGTAAATCCCATTTCCCTGTAAAATTTTTGCAGATAACTCTGCGCAGACAAGCTAATCCCCTTAATCCCAAAGTACTGTTCCGTCGCCAGAATCGAGGCTTTCATGATTTCCTTTCCCAGACCTTTGCCGCGGGCTGAGGCCCGGACAGCTACCCTCCCAATGCTCGCTTCCTTGAAGTAAACCCCTGGAGCCAGGATACGCGAATATGCCAACAGGGTTCCTCCCTCGGATCCCAGAACATGCAGCGCATTAATGTCCTTTCCATCCATATCCTGGTAAATGCATGCCTGTTCTACAACAAAAACAGCTGATCGCAACTGGAGGGCGTCGTATAATTCCCTGACGCTTAGCTCTCTGAAAGATTTTACTTCTATTATCATTTTGAGTCTCCTAATCCTGAACGATTACATTCTTGCTTTCACACTTTCCAAATTCGGGCTGTATGCTCACATGAGTGATACCAAAATGCTCCCTGGCTTCCATCTGAATAGTTTCCAGGATCTCTTCGAACTCAGACAGCCTGATATCTTCGAAGAAATCTATATGTGCTTCCAGATGCAACTCATCATCATTTAATTGCCAGATATGCACATGGTGAACATTCTCAACCCTGTCCAGGGCGCTTAAATGGTCAACAATATGTTGAATTTCAATAGTTTCCGGAGTAAACAACATAAGCACCCTGATAGCGCCCTTTAATAGGTCGTATCCCATATATATAAGATAAAGGGCTATGATAATTGTGAGCAGCGGATCCACCCAATAAAAGGCAAAATATTTCATCAGTATCCCGCCAATCAATACGGCAACCGAAGCCATCATATCGGTTAGAAGGTGCAGGTATGCGGACCGCATGTTCATATTTACATCCGAATCCTTTCGCAGGAGTAATACGCTGAAACCGTTGACAAGAATCCCTAATAAAGAAAGCCAGATAACCAGGTCTGATTCAATCTCGCGTGGTTCAAAAATGCGCTTTCCGGCCTCCACTACCAGAAAGAGGGCAATAACAATCAGGCTCGCCGAATTTACAAATGCGGCTATGATCTCTGCCCGCTTATATCCGAATGTCCTGTGAACGGAGGCTTCCCTTTTTGATAAAACCCTGGCTATATAACTTATAAGGAGTGATAATACATCGCTGAAGTTATGCAGGGCATCGGATAAGAGTGAAAGGCTTCCGGAAATTAAGCCTCCAACCACCTGTGCGATGGTAATAAGGGTGTTAAGGAAAATGGAAATAAAAAGGTTGCGTCCTTTAAGGTCTTTATGGCCATGATGATGGTGTTCTCCATGTTGGTGGTGATGGCCTTTATTCATATAGTTCTAAATATAAAACCCTTGCAATACGGCTGTACGCATTCCTGTTATGGTATGGGGCTAAACACAGGGAATTTTCTCAATCCTTCTCTCGTGCCTGCCCCCTGCGAAGGAGGTGCTGAGAAATGTTTGCACCATCTCCAGCGCCTGAGGAAGGGCAATGAAACGTGCTGGAAGGCTAAGGATATTAGCATCATTGTGTTCCCTTGCCAGGGCAACAATTTCCTTGTTCCAGCACAGTGCGGCGCGTGCTTTCTGATGCTTGTTAGCAGTCATCGAAGCCCCGTTACCGCTGCCGCAAATAATAATTCCGAAATCTGCCACCCCATCTTCCACTGCCTGTGCCACCGGGTGTACAAAATCAGGATAGTCTACGCTATCCGTGCCGTCTGTCCCGTAATTCTTCACTTCTATATCCATGGATTTAAGTAACCCTACTACGGCAAGCTTATACTCGGTGCCTGCGTGGTCGTTTCCAATAGCAATTTTCATAGTACAGATTTTTAGTAAATAATGCCGTTTCTCCGGAGTTGATTTTCCAAGCTGATCTTTCTACCCGATCAAAAAAACGCCAGGTCCCATTGTAACGGTATAATCCCAATAATTAACAGTATAAACAAAGATACAAACCAATTCATTGAAAATTAATCATTTATTCTTTTATAAAATTGTTGATAGGTGGGTGAAAAGAAATCAGTAATAAATTTTTCTGTCTTCCCTAAATAGTCCTTTACAAAAAAAATTTGCTGAGTATTATTCAAGTTGTAAAAACTTAGAAAAAAGATATAAGACTCAAAGCTTGTTTAACTAACATTTTCCATGTAAAAACTTATTAAAATTACTTTGTTAATTCACTTATTAAGATGCGTTTATAAAAAACCTAAACCTTTGATTCATAAGATCATTAATATTAAACAACTTGTCAATAAATAATCGGCGTGATTAAAACAAATTTACCCTCCATCTTTTTTCGACCATCTTAACAAGCCATCATAATCATAATTTTCATTTAATCAACTTTTAAAATAATTTACTATATATAAATATTGTTGATAATACATCATATTGTATGTAGTTGAAAAGGAAAGATGTAACACATGCTATGGATTATAATTCGTACTTTTCGGGCAAAGGAAATTTTTAATGACAAGGAAAAAACAAAGAGCTAAAGATCATAGGAAGAATGAGATAACAAAGGGGATTTTTACTGTACTGGAAAAGGACCCCGGGAAGTCTTTTAACTATAAGCAAATTGCCTCGAAACTAGATATAAGCGATACCGAAGGCCGTAACCTTTTGATCAAAAGGTTGGGGCAGTTAAAGGAGAAGAAAAGAATTGAGGAGGAAGACAAGGGCAAGTACAAAGCCATACATACCACAACCTTTTATACTGGCAAAGTTGATGTTACTGCAAGGGGAAATGCCTATGTAGTGGTAGAGGAACTTGATAATGATGTCTTCGTTCCCTATAACAAACTCAACCGGGCTTTTCACAAGGATATTGTGGAAGTTAAATTGCTGTCGAGACGCAATGGTTCCAAAATAGAAGGGGAAATTGCAAGGGTTGTTGAAAGGCATAAAAACCGCTTTGTTGGGATAATGGATCTGCAGAAGACCTTTGCCTTTGTACGGCCAACGGACGCGAGGATGTATACAGACATTTTTGTTCCCATAGACCGTACGGCAAATGCAAAGAACGGGGAGAAGGTAATTGTGGAGATTACGGATTGGCCCGAAGATGCAGATTCTCCATACGGCGTTGTTAAGGATATTCTTGGGATTCCGGGGGAGCACCATACTGAAATACATTCTATCCTCGCCGAATACGGTCTGCCTCATGATTTCCCTCCTGAAATTGTACAATTTGCAGATGCCCTGGATACCTCCATCAAGAAAGAGGAAATAGCAAAAAGGCGTGATTTCAGGGAGACGCTTACTTTTACCATAGATCCAAGAGATGCAAAGGATTTTGATGATGCCTTATCCTTCCGGAAACTAGAGAACGGGAATTATGAAATAGGCATACATATTGCCGATGTCTCCCATTATGTGCAACCAGATACCATCCTGGAAGAGGAAGCTTATGAAAGAGCAACTTCTGTATATCTTGTAGACAGGGTGGTTCCCATGTTACCTGAGGTATTATCCAATAATGCATGCTCCCTGAGGCCAAATGAAGACAAATACACCTTTTCAGCTTTATTCGAGCTGGACAATAACAGCGGTGTTAAGAATCAGTGGTTCGGGCGTACAGTAATTAATTCGAATGAAAGATTTTCTTATGAAGAGGCGCAACACATCATAGAAACCGGAAAGCGTCAGATCCCCGATGCAGTTTCCATACGGGATCAAGCATACGAAGTAACCGAAGATGTTGTAGAAGCTGTCCTTACTCTTAACCGGCTCGCCAAGATCATGCGCGATCGACGGATGCAGGCCGGCGCCATTTCATTTGATAAGGTAGAGGTAAAATTCTACCTCAATGAAAGCAACGAACCTGAAAGTGTATATTTCAAGGAGGCGAAGGATGCAAATAAACTTATTGAAGAATTTATGCTGCTTGCCAACAGGAAGGTGGCAGAATTCATTGGCAAACAGCAACCCCGTAAGACGTTTGTATACCGGATACATGATGAACCGGATGAGGATAAATTAATAGCCCTTAATGGTATTGTTTCCCGTTTTGGACACAAACTGGATTTCAAGAATCGTAAAACCGTGTCGGCCTCCCTTAACCAATTGCTTGAAGATGTTAAGGGAAAAAAAGAGCAGAACCTGGTAGATACCCTTGCAATACGGAGTATGAGCAAGGCAATTTATACCACAGACAATATTGGTCATTACGGGCTGGCGTTTGATCACTATACTCATTTCACTTCTCCGATCCGCCGCTATCCCGATGTTATGGTGCACCGTTTGCTGCAGCATTACCTGGACGGTGGCAAATCACCCAGGGAAGATATATGGGAAGACCGCTGCAAGCATTCCTCCGATATGGAGAACCTGGCTGCGAATGCGGAACGCGATTCGGTAAAATATATGCAGATTAAATTTATGCAGGATCATAAAGACCAGGAGTTCGCAGGGGTTATTTCCGGAGTAACCGAGTGGGGCATATATGTGGAGATCATCGAAAATAAGTGTGAAGGAATGGTACGGATCAGGGATATAAAGGATGATTATTATACCTTTGATGAGAGACAATACGCCATTGTAGGGGAACGCACCAGGAAAACTTACCAGTTAGGGGATGAAGTAAAAGTTATGGTAAAGGATTCGGATCTTATAAAGCGACATCTGGACTTCAGTCTTCTTGGTAAACTTAATTGAATAGTTCCCCGGCGTTTTTAAACCCATGCTGCTACAAAAAACAGGGGTCATGAAAAAAATATGGTTGCTTATAGCGCTTTGGTCGGGCTGCCAGGAAATGGTGGCCCAGGAAATTAGCAGGAATCTGGATCCTTTTACCGAAGTTAAAGTCTTTGACGGACTTTCTGTTAACCTTATCAGGGGCGATGTGAACAGGATCGTTATCTCGGGGGCAGATACGGATAAGGTTGCTATTGTTAACACGGATGGGGTACTGAAATTGCGAATGGAACTTGTCAAGATATTCAGCGGCTACAGGACGTTTATCGACCTTTATTATACCCAACCCCTGATTGTGATTGATGTGAATGAAGATGCACGGATTACTTCCACAGGCATTGTAAAACAGGGAGTTCTGGAACTTAAGGCTCAGGAAGGGGGCGAACTGGTTATGCAGGCGGAAGTAGAACAGTTACTGATAAAAGCGGTTACCGGGGGGGTAATAACGGCAACAGGAAGTTCACACAACCAGGACGTGGCTATTAATACGGGAGGTGTCTACAAGGGAAGGGATTTCCGGACAAAATTCAGTACAGTAAATGTCAATGCAGGGTCCACAGCAGAAATATTCGCCTCAGATTATGTAAAAGCAACTGTTAAGGCAGGAGGAGCAGTGCTGGTATACGGCAATCCTCCGAAAATGGAAGAAAAAACGGTCTTCGGAGGCAGGATTAGCAAAATGTAAAGATTATTTCATCAATGGTTGAAGACATACAGGCTGCCATTCCCCTGGGCTTTTTATTGAGCTTTGTAATAGGACCCGTATTCTTCGTACTCCTCGAAACTAGTGCCACAAAGGGTTTCCGGGCAGGTTTATCCTTCGACCTGGGCGTGATCCTGGCCGATATTCTGTTTCTTACCATCGCCTATTTCAGCAGCTTCCAGCTTTTGGAAAACCTGAGCAATCAACCCGGGCTCTATGTATTTGGAGGGGTTATTCTACTTGTATATGGCATTACAAATTTCTTTAACCGTGGAATTAGCCGCGCAAGCACGGCTATTAATTCAAGGAGCGACAGTTACCTTTATCTTTTTATAAAAGGATTTCTGCTTAATCTGATTAATGTGGGTGTACTGGTTTTCTGGCTCGGGGTTATTATTATCGTGGGCCCCAGCCTTAACAACGATCCCAACAGGATCATCACCTTTTTTTCAGCCATGCTGGGAGCATATCTTTTAATGGATATAGTGAAGATTTTGCTCGCCAAGCAACTTAAGACGAAACTCACGCTCAGCAGGATACTACTGGTAAAAAAGGCACTGGGGATACTCCTTATTATTTGTGGTCTTGTACTCATCACAAAAGGCTTCCTTCCGCTCGACAAGTTGAACCTTGAAAAGGGGATTGAAATAATCCGGGATAAAAGCAGCTAGTAATATCGGGGAAATTAGGTTCGTCCTGCAAGCCAGGGCTTGCTATAAACAAAAAACTCCTTCTGTCTGAGAAGGAGTTTGAAGAGGCATCGAGCGGATTCGAACCGCTGTACAAGCTTTTGCAGAGCTGCGCCTAGCCACTCGGCCACGATGCCATTTTGAGCTGCAAATGTACTATTTTTTCCTGCCCCAAAAAAGAAAGTTACCGGCGGCGTTCCTGCAGTTGTACCGAAACGCTTTCAACATCGCCGCCTATTGGGGGATTTATCTTTGACACAGTCACGGCAACCGCATCCACCTGATTTATTTCGGCAAGTATCCTATGAATTATACGCCGGGCAACATGTTCCAATAACTTAGACCGTATTTTCATTTCTTCCGTTACGATCTGGTGCAACTGTACATAGTCTACGGTGTGGGCAAGATGGTCTGAAACCGCCGGATGTTTAAGGTCGGCCTCTATTTCCAGGTCCACTTCATAAGCGCTGCCAACAACCTCTTCTTCCTCCAGGCAACCATGGTGCGCATATATCCGGATGGTATTTAACCTGATTAGCCCCACAAGAATTTCTTTTTGCAAACTTAAGGGAATGGAGCGAATATTCTTAATAGGTGCATCGGCAATTGCTGATCCCCTGGAAAAGATCGAGCCCAACAGTAACCACATGGGTACCATAACTATAGGCAAGAATATCGTTCAGGATGATCTGTACCGAATACCCAAAATAAAAATTACTCTTTTTAAAACCCGCGAATGGCGCCAGGTAAAGGGGTTTGCCTATCTGATCGTTCAGGAACCGGTAATTTATCCCGGTATAGTAATAATCTTCAAAGTCATAGATCCTGAATTTCAGGTTTAAGTCGGTTTCCGAACGGCCGTCACTTTCAAATATTTTGTAGAGGACCGACGGTTCTATTTCGAGTTTGCTGTTCTTGTTCCTCGAATATCGGTAGCCCGTGTATACATAGTAGTTCCTCAGGTGATTCGGCTCGAAAACGGGATTAAACCGCTTCAGGTCCTTATCAAGAAGGTTGGATGCGTTAATGCTGAAATAGAATTTGTTCTTCCGGTACATGGCCCCCACGTCGAAATTATGGTTAGACGTGGAACGGTCGTCCGTAACGGACGGATCCGTATTACCACCAATGAATTCTTCAATATCTATCCTGAACTGGTTAAAATTATAGGAGATTCCAAACGACAGAAACTCGTCCTCATAGCGGTCAAGCGTCAGGTGGTGTGCAAAAGACAGCCGTGCCCCCTGTTGTCTGGTATACCCGTTTCGGTCGTTATAGAGAAATATGCCCAGCCCCGACCTGTTCCCGATTCGGGCGTCTGCCGCAAGCGATTGGGTATCGGGGGCATCCTTTATTCCCACCCATTGTGTAAGCCCGTTGAGACGGACTTTTACATGGTCTCCGATCCCCGCATAAGTAGGGGAAAGCACAAAAGGGTTGTCTGCCAGGTACTGCGATAACTGAGGAGAATTCAATTCCTGTGCCCGGGCAGCAATAACAGTGATCAGCAGCAGTATGGTCAGTTGTAGGGTGCGCATGGTTAGTAGGTTAAGTTTTATCTGTACAGGGTAAAATGGCCAACAAATTTCCGGTCGTCATTTTCACCATTCAATTGAATGATGTACCAGTAATCGCCTGTTGGCAATTCGGAGCGCTTATAAAGCCCGTCCCATCCCTGGGCGGATGTTACATTTGCCACTACCCTTCCATAACGATCAAATATTTTTATTAGTATTTCCGGGAATTGGTCTATATTCCTGGGGATCCAGGTATCATTGTTGCCATCACCGTCAGGGGTGAAGAAATTAGGAATTTCGATATCTATGAATTCCATAAAGATCTCCGCGACAGCCTCACATCCGTTCTGGTCTACAACCCTAACAGTATAGGTGCCTGTCTGACGTATGTAATAGGTGTTGTCCTGTGCATTATTATCGTCGTTAAAATAGAAGGTATACGATGGAAGCCCTCCTGCTGCTATAGCGGTTATCTCATTGATGCTATTCTGCTGCAGGGAAAGGGTGAGCGGTTCAAAGCTTTCCATTTCAAAATCTATGGTATTCACGCAGCCATTCGCATGGGAAATGTAGATATAGTGGCTTCCTGCGGCGATGTTCCTGAAATCGGGTGTCAGCTGCATATCGGCTGGGTCCGTGGAATCCAGGGCATACATTACAGAACCATTAACAGTGGGGTCTTCCAGGGTGATACTTACATAGTTTTCAGGAAGGTTCTCTGTACATTCATACACAGGAACAGCTGTGGCGTTAAGATTAACACCGGGTTCAACGGTAACAATGATATTCATGTCGCAACCTGCGGCATCCTTCACAAAGATTACATAGGTACCTGCCGCCAGATCGCTAAAACTGGTCTGGTCCTGAACAAAATCCGCGATGTTATTTGAGTTAAAGGCGGTCCTGTATGGCGCGGTACCCCCGGTGATGTTTACCGTAACGGATCCGTCCTCACTGCCAGTACATATCTCGGAGACCACGGTTGCAGTTACCGCCAGAGGTGATGGCTCGGTAATGGTAAACTGGAAGGGGATAAAGCATCCGTTTACATCCTGGGCGATTACATCATAAACTCCCGGAGCCAGGTCGGTAAACACATTGTTTGAATCGAACTGATTGAGGTTAGGGGTAATGGCATAGAGGATTTCACCCGTTCCGCCCGAAACCTCCACAAGGATGGCACCGTCATCATCCCCGGCGCAGCTCACGTTCACTGCTTCCTGGAAATCTACCTGTAATGGCAGCGGCTCTTCTATCAGGATCTCACCGGATACCTCTTCACAATCAACGCTGATAACCCGGATGTAATAGCTTCCTGCCGCGAGGTTATTGAATTCCCCGTCGGCCTGCGGACCCGCCAACTGGTTGGTCAGGGCTGCATCGCCATACAATTCGTAGGAATAGTTGCCCAGGCCGCCAAAGGCATCCGCAATCAGGGTTGCCGTAGCCTCCCCGGTACAATTGATCATCGCCGCACTTTCGTCTATCATCAATGTCAACGGCGGCACAGCATCAATACTCACCTGATTGGAAATGTTGGCCTCACAGCCATTGGCATCCCTCACATAGAACTGGTATATCCCTTCGGAAACATTTAAGGTGTGTGTGTTGCCTCCGGACATTGGCTGGTAAACCACATTGTCTGCACTGAATTCGTAGGGGCCGGTTCCGCCGGATGCGCTTAAAAGGATTTCACCCTGGGTGGTACATGTCATCCCGCTGAGCGCTATCAGCGAACTCATAATATCTGAAGGCTCGGTTATGGTAACCTGTGGGGTTTCTACGTCGCAGTTCCATCCGTCCGATACCGTGATGCTGTAAATTCCCGCGCCCAGACCGGTGAAATCCGGATTTATCTGGCCTCCGGAAGTGAAGGTAATAGTGGTTCCCGAGGCATCGAAATAATTAAGCTGGTACTGATAGCTTCCCTCGCCTCCCGACACATTGATGGCGCTTACCACGGCATTTGTATCCCCATAGCAAAGGAGGGTGGTAGGCGCAGCAGTGATGTCGGCGGTTATTGGCAAAGGTTCTGTAAGCGTAATGGCATCGTTCAGCACGCAACCATTATTGTCTGTAACAACCACGGTATAGTTGCCGGCAGTTAAGCCGGTAAATACTCGGGCATTCACATTATTGGCCGTGTAAACAGCGGCCGTTGTGGTGTTGGTCAGCACGATGTCGTAAGGGGCATATCCGCCTGAAGGATCCACGAGGATTTCACCCTGGTCATTTGTACATGTAACGTTGGCCACTTCCGAAACCACGGCGGTTAATGGCATGTCCGGCGATACAATGGTGATTACATTGGAATCCTCAACACACGCCGGATAGGCGGTTTCTGTAATCCGAACAAAGTAATTTCCGCCGGAAAGGCCATTGATCACAAGAGGGTTGGTGGCCGTATCCCCGGATCCGCTTAGCCCGGTGGAAACACCGGCCGAAGTAAGGATCTCATAGGTATAGGTGCCGGAATATCCGCTTACATCTATTGAGAGGGCTCCGTTGGTATCTCCGTAGCACACTACCGGAGCAGTGGCCGTAGCCACCACGTCGATGAGGTCGTATGGTGCAATAACATAAGGCGCGGTCAAGACATAACATCCTGTTGCGGTATCGGTGATACGGAAGGTATAATTTCCTACCGCGCTCAATACGAAAACAGCTTCCGTATTGCTGGGATTTGAGATCAGTACACCGTTAGGATTCCCCAGCGGTAACAACTCAAAGGTGTAGGTATTTCCCGGGTTGCCGTCATCGGATACGGAGATTAAAACTTCCTCTTCATTTACACAAGAGATCGCTGTAGTTTGGGTTGCCATAGCGGTGAACACATTAAGCGGCTCCAGCATAACTGCGGCAGGAGCAGTACACCCATTGGCATCCCGGACCGTTACGGTGATATTTTGCACCACACCGGTATCATTCACATTAAAGGTATTACCGGAGAAATAATTTACCCCGTCAATGCTGTACATATAGGGCGCGGTACCATCGGTAGCCACAGCGGTGATAACAGCCTGGGAGGCATTATTGTTCGCGTTGCAGACGAAGTCCGTGGCCGATGCCGACAGCGCGAGTACGTCCGGTTCGGTAATAACAACAGGTTCCCTGAGGTTACAAACCCTGCCGGAAACGGCCTCCACCTCATAAGTGCCGGCTGCCAGCCCTGTGAAGAGCGGGTTGCCTTGGGGGCCGGCAATAAGTACCCCTCCACTATCGTATAGGTTGTAGGAGTATGGTGGGTTATCATTGACTCCCACAGCTGTTGGAGTAAGATTTACCTGTACGCTGCCATCGCTAAGCCCAAAACAGGAAACATTAACAATGGTATGTGGATCAAAAGTGACCGGGGTTGGGGTTTCCAAAACCGCCGGAGCCTGGGCATCACAACCCGATCCTGAAGTATCATACACAATGGCCGTATAGCTTCCCGGAGCCAGGCCGCCAAACACATTTGATGCCTGGGGAACACCGCCGATAACGCTTATTCCGCCGCCGTCCAGCAGGTCGTATTCATAGGATCCGGACCCTCCCTGGGCCGTCACCATTATTTCGCCGTCATTTAGGGCACAGGAAGGCTGAGCGGTTACCTGAGCCGTTAATACAAGCGGCGGCAGGATGGTTATGGTGTCTGTCGCGGTACATCCGTTGGCATCCCGTACGGTTACGGTGTAAGTTCCGGGAGCGCTTACCGTTAAGGTGTTGCTCGCCTGGAAGCCTGCACCCGCACTATATGTGAGGGGGCCTACCCCGGTTCCCGCTACGGTAAAGCTATAGGAGGTGCCATCTGAGCTACACTGGTCTGCAGCATAAGCGGGGGCGGTAACGGTTGGCATAGGATCTTCATCAACGGTCAGGGTGATAAAGGTGGTACATCCGTTGGCATCCATGGCGTATACGTCATAATCTGCAGGATAGGATGCCGGCGTTAAAATGGCACTGCTGCTTGCTGTATAGTCGCCAGGTACAGGGATAACACCATTTGCTACGAAGGCATAGGTATATGACGGCGTACCGCCACTGGCCTGTACACTTAGCTGGGCGCCTATATTACAATTGGCATTGATATTTGATAATTCGACCAGGCTAAGTGCAGCCGGGGGCGAACCTATGGTAACGGTATTGGAGCTGTCATCGCAGAAGGGAGCATCCGTAGCAATGACATCCACATATAGGTTGCCGGCGGGCAGGCCTGAAATGGTCCTTGGGTTCAAGGAAGTATCGCTGGGAACAACTCCCGTAACCGGAGCACCTCCTGAATCAAATACCTGGTAGGTGTAATTGCCCAGGTAATTGTTTACCTGGAGGGTTATTTCACCATTGGTATCCCCGAAACAACTGACCGGGGTTACAGCTGTTGCTATCACCTCAATAAGGTCATATGGCGCTATGTTGTATGGCAGGGTGGTGAAATAACAACCTGTTACATTATCGGTTACCCTGAAGCTATAATCGCCCGGGGCGCTTAAATCAAAATCTGCTGTGTAAACACCGGCCCCTGGCGATTGCGTAGGCGCCGTACCCAGAGGGAGCAGGTCGAAATTAAATTCACCGGAGCCTCCGGTTACGGTAACCCGGACAGTTTCCGGATTAACGCAGCTGATGGCCGTTATCTGGGTCACGTCAACACTGGTAATTTCTGGTAAAGGATTGATGGTGATTGGCTCCGTATCCACGCAGCCATTTGAATCCCTAACAGTAACTGTAAAGTTTTGCACGGCTCCTGTATCGCTGATATTGAAAGTGTTGGTGCTTACAAAGTTCACTCCGTTAATGCTGTACATATATGGGGCGGTACCGCCTGCCCCGTTCGCAGTGATCACCGCCTGGGCCACGGAATTGTCAGGGTTACAGGCAAAATCCGTCACCAGAGCGGAAGCAACTACTACTGTAGGTTCCGTAATCGTAACGGCTTCGGAAGTTTCGCATAACCTGGCTGAGGTAACCCTTACCTGGTAATCACCGGCTGCCAGCCCGCTAAAAATATTACCGGCCTGGGGCGGGGTTACAGGGGTTACCCCTGCGCTATCAAATAATTGATAAGTGTAAGGCGTGTTATTCATCCCCGGATCGAGAGTGACCGTAATAGTACCATCCGTACCCCCGAAACAGCTAACGTCGGTATGCGTCTCAGTAAAGGCAACTGCTGTGGGGACTTCCAGGGTAATATCCACAGAGGCATCACAACCCAGGGCAACCTGATCATAGATGAAAGCGGTATAGATACCGTCTCCCAGACCCGTGAATACGTTGGATACCTGGGGGGCTCCGGTCACACTGACACCCCCGTCAAAAAGTTCATACAAAAATGATCCGGAACCTCCATAGGCCGTAACATGAACTTCCCCATCATTTCCTATACAGGTAGGCTGTACGATTACTTCCCCTGTTACCGATGCCGGGGAATAAATTACAAGGGGCACCATATTACCGCAGACATTCGCGTCGCGCAGTTGTACGGTATGTGCTCCGCTGTTCAGTCCTGTAAAGCTAAAAGTATCACCCACGTTGGTCAGGGTGGTTGCCTGGTAGGCGCCACCATCCAGACTTAGCAGATATGGGCCTACTCCTGCTGTGGCCAGAGTCACTTCTATAATAAAGTTGCCCTCTGTAACCGCGCACTGATTGGTAACCACAGCCGAAATCGCCGGCTCGGGATCTATTGTCAGGACAACATCAATTTGTTCGTAGCAACCACTTGCATCCATGGCGTATACGTCCCAGTTCAGGTTAAGGTTGGCATCCAGTTCGGCATAATTGCTGATTGTGTAATCACCAGGTGCCGGGGCAGCCCCGTCCTGTACGAAGGCATAGGTAAAGCTTCCCGATCCGCCGGTAGCAAGCACAGTTACCTGTGCATCTTCATTACAATTCGCATTATTCTGATCTATTACAGACAGGGTTACTGGCAACGGTTCCAGAATCCTGAACTCATATGTGTTGGAACAGAATGGGCTGGTGTCCTCTTCAAAATAGAGCACGTAGTCTCCCGGAGGGATGTTGTTAATGGTCACCAAAGGTGTTGCCGTTGGCCCGCCCGCAGGCTGGTTTACCGTTCCTGTATAAGCACCTCCAAGAGGGTTATTGGTTAATGCCTCCAGAATGCTGTAGTTAATATTGGTAACCGAAGGGTCAAAGCCTTCAATCTGAAAGCTTATGGAGCCATTGGTATCCCCGAAACAGTCCACATCCTCAATAACCGGCGTGGGAACCACATCAATAGCAGACAATGCCGGGATGGTTTCCTCCCAGTAACTGGTGCAGTTGGTAACGTTGTCAATAGCCTCGAATATATAAGTTTGACCACTGTTCAATCCTGTAAAGGTGGCAGTCTCTTCCAGGGGCCCGGGGCCTGCCACTTCACTGTTTGGCAATACACCTGAACCGTAGATCTGGAAGGAATAGTCTCCGGAACCCCCATCGGCAGACAGGGTTACAGTTCCTCCGACAACGCAGTCGACAATGGTGGTTACAGAACTAAGCGAGAGGTATGGGTTGGCAAGAACACGTACCGGATTTTGATAGAATTCGCATCCGTTGGCATCCACGATCCGCACATAATAATCCCCGAAGCTCAGCCCGCCAAAAGTGGCGGTAGTGCTGGAGGTGTTTACAATAGGGTTCGCGCCTGTCACAGGCACAATATTATTCAGGTTATCGTAGAGCGTATAGGTGAAATTCGGAACGCCGCCGCTGGTGATGGTAATATCAATCTCTCCGGGAATATCCCCTATGCCCACGCCTCCACAGGCAACGTCGGTAACTACAATATTGGCATCAAAAAGGGCCGGATCCACCAGGGTGGCAGTATCGGCATAGGTGCACCCCTTGCTGTCACGTACCGTATAATTGTAAGTACCGGCACCGAGATTTGTATAAACTGTCTGGCTGGAATAGCCCAGGCCATTGAAGTCTACTTCATACGGGGCCTGCCCGAAATTCGGGTCAATATCTATTTCCACAATGCCATTGATGTCCCCGGTACAATTCGGATCCCTGGTAATGGCAGTCGCCTGTGGATAAATTGCTGGGGTAACGGTTACGGTGTTGGAAAGCCCGACACACGCCTGGCTGTCTGTGATCCGGAACTGATAGGTGCCATCATTGGCCGTACTGTAAGGAAAACCTCCCACATAAGCTGCAAAAGCTCCCCCGTTAAAGGAAACCTCATAAGAATAGGGGGGATACCCGCCCGTAACTGTAAGATCTATCACGGCATCCGGAGAGACCGAACAATCCAGATCCTTGGTAAGCACAGCATTGGCGATTAGTTCGGGTTCTATGGCCTGAACTACGTCATCCGTACAGCCGTTGCTGTCTGTTACCGTGAAGGTGTAATTCCCCGGGATCAGGTCCACGAAGGTGTTGGAGGCCTGCAAGGGTCCTCCGTTAATACTGTAGCTATAAGGGGCCGCTCCGCCGCTTGCAGCTACAACAACTGTAGCCAGATCTGAAGAAGAATAGCACAGGTCTGAGCTTGCATCAATGCCGGCCACAGGATTTACGGGAGTAATGATATCGAAGGTGTCGGTTGAAGCGCATCCGCCGGCATCAGTAACAATAATGGTATATGTCCCTATCTGGTTAAGGCCGTTGAAAATATTGCTGGCCTGTGGCCCTAAAATACTGGCATCAGGCTGTTCAAGCTGGTAACTGTAGCCACCCCAGCCGCCAGTGGCGGTAATGGTAACCGATCCGTCTGCAGCGCAGGTAAGAGGTGATACCACAAAGCTAAAGTCCAGTGGCGTAGCCGGTTCAATAACGGTGATCGTGTCGGTGTCTGTACAGTTGGTGGTTTCATCTGTAACCACTACTGTATAATCCCCTGCCGGCAGGCCGGTAAGGTTAATGGAACCGGCTGTCTGTCCGGTTACTGCAGCCCCACCATTTACGGTATAGGAATAAGTTGTCGCGAAGCCGGCTACTGTGAAATCCACAGCCCCGTCTGCCCCGCCCACACAAGAAACATTACTTACAAGGCTACCGGAAACCTGAATCGGGTCAACCGGATTGATGGTATAATTTTCCGTATAGAAGCACCCGTTAGCATCGGTTACCCGAAAAGTGTAGGTATCAGGGGCCAGGCCGGTAAACAGGTTATTGTTGCCATTGTTTACGATAACCGGGGCAATTATTTCGTAAGAAATAGCTCCTGTCCCATCGGTTACGGTAAGGCTTACATCCGAAGTCTGTGCAGGGCAATAGGGCGGGGTAGCCGAAAAGCTTATATCGGTAGGCGGATCCAGTGCCGGAATGGTTACCGGCAGTGTAACGAAGGTACAGCCGCTGGCATCCCTTACAGTTATGGAATAGGTGCCGTCTGTTAAGCCCGTAAACGTATCGGAAGCGCCAAAGGTAACTCCGTCTATGCTGTATTCATAAGGAGCGGTACCGCCTGTCGCATTTTGCACCTGGATACTCCCTGTCTGCAGGCAGGTGTAGGGTTGTATCAGGATGGCGTCTGCCGTCATGGGGTCAGGGGCGGCGAGGGTTACACTGCCGGCATAGATACAGCCCTTGCTATCCTGAATGCTATAATTGTAAGTCCCGGCGGCAAGTCCTGTATAAACGGTTTGGGATGAAAGACCCATTCCGTTAAAATCAATCAGGTAAGGAGGGGTTCCGAAATTTGTGTCGATAATGATTTCAACCTGCCCGTTCGCCGCACTGTCACAGGAGGGGTTCACTGCATTGTGGCTGGCTACGGGGTTTGTAATGGGCGCAATGACCACAGCTGTCTGGGCAGTACATCCTTCAGAATCAGTAATGAGAAAGGTATAAGTGCCATCACTGGCTGCACTATATGAGAATGTATTCCCTATTACGGGGATAAGCGGACCACCGTTTACCTGGTAGTTGTAAGGTGCATAGCCGTCGGCTATGGTTACATCGATGACCGCATCAGGAGACACCGTACAGTCTAATTCCTTGGACACCACTGCGGCAACGGTAAGTTGCGGCTCAATGGTAACACTATTTGATGTTGCCGTACACCCGTATGCATCCGTTACTTCTACGGTATACGTTCCCGGAAGCAGGTTGGTAAAGACATCTGCTGTCTGCCCGGGACCGCCGTTGAGGCTGTATGAATAAGGCGCGACACCACCACTGGCGTTTGCGGTAAGGCTAACCCCTGTTGAAGGCTCATAACACAGATCTGTGGTGGGATCCAGGGTAACGGCGGGGTTTGCAGGTGCGGTAATAGAGAATGTGTCTGTTTCCTCACAGCCATTAGCGTCGCGCACTGTAATGGTATAGGACCCCGGTTGTGTAAGGGCGCTAAATGAATTGCTCGCCTGTGGCCCCAGGATGCTGGTGTCAGGCTGTTGCAACTGGTAGTCATAGCTACCCCAGCCTCCGCTTGCGGAGATCGTTACCGATCCGTCTGAATCACAGGTTAGGGGGGTAGTAGTAAAAGTGAAGGCCAGCGCGCTGGCAGGCTCATTAACCGTTACTGTGGCGGTGTCGGTACAGTTTGTGGTTTCATCGGTTACCACTATCGTATAATCCCCGGCAGAAAGGCCTGTCAGGTTGATAATGTTGGCAGACTGGCCTGTAACAGCGGCGGCCCCATTTAATTCATAGGCATAAGTGCCGGCAAAGCCGGTTACCGCAAAATCCACAGCCCCGTCAGCGCCGCCAAAACATGATACATCTGCCACCAAAGTACCGTCGACTTCAATCGGACTAACAGCAGGGATGGTATAACTTTCTTCGTAAAAACAACCGTTGGAGTCGGTTACACGGAATGTATACGTATCCGGATTCAGGCCTGTAAACACATTGTTAGTTCCGTTATTCAGGACAGCTGGCGCAATCATTTCATAGGTGATCGCCCCGACTCCGCCTGTTACCGATAAGGTAAGGTCTGATACAAGAGCCGGACAGCTGGGTGTTGTGGCTGTAAAAGTGATATCGGATGGAACACTGAGTGGGTCGATAGTTAAAGGATCGGTGAGCAACACACAACCATTGGCATCCCTGATGGATATCGTATACGTACCATCCGTTAAGCCACCGAAAGTGTCTGCAGGGCCGAAATTCACCCCGTCTATGCTATATTCGTATGGTGCTGTGCCCCCACTGACCCCCTGCGCCTGTATAATCCCGGGCTGATTACAGGTATAATCCTGGATTAAGACCGCCGTGCCTGAAATGGATGAAGCTGGTGCTGACACGGTCTGGTATTCGAAGTAATCACAGGAAGCGCTTCCTTTTCTCTGGTTGATGACAATAACGTAATCACCATCGGTCAATCCTGTAAAATTACCGGAGGCATTGGTGGCCAGTGCATTGGTGTAATCATAATTGTCTTCGTCAAAAGATGTAGCATCAAACAG
>CAYSVQ010000075.1:0-2864 GCA_964434565.1 uncultured Flavobacteriaceae bacterium
GGAGGGTCCAAAACCAAGAAATTCAAAAAGGAATTTATGGAAATGGCCAAAGAGGAAAACCTTGAAATCACCAGTGCTGACTTCTGGAGCAACACCTACGGAATTGGATTGGATATGAAGGCGCACAGGTTGCTGTACCTGAAGATCAGAAATGGCCAAAAAGTAAAGTTCGTGATTGAACTCAACCATGTAAGATCCTGCAAGGCCGCCAAAATAATGGACGGCCCTTCAGTAGATCGCCTGGACCTGGTGTTCACCTTCCACGATCAAAAAATGCAAATGCGGAAGCTGGAGTTTTACAATGGCGATGAGCGGATGTCGCTGATGGACGAAAATCAGCTGGCCGAGAAATGGGCCAGTTTGGTTCAGTTACATCTTAGAGCAAAAGCAGCTTAAGAAAATCTGGTTGGAAAGAAATTACCCCGTGTGGCTATGGTGGCTGCACAGGGTAATCTTTTCAATAATAAACTCCTGTTCTGTTTAAGATCAATACGGTTCTCAAGAATTAAACCCGTACAAATCAGGCCCAAAGACCGCCACCCAAATAGGTCATATGCCTATATTGCATTTACCATTCATTGTCTTAAGAGTGGATCTCAAATTTATGAAATATGGGTATACCGAGGACAAGATGGGTGGAGCGGAAATTTCAATTTGACCTCCCGCTGGGATGGATGCCTAATGTACTGGAACGACTGAGGGGTACGGTGGTCCGTATCGGGGAAATAACTTCATTTTTCAGTGAAGAGCAGCTTAGCCTGCGCCCGGAGGGGAAATGGAGCATAAAAGAGCATATTGGGCATCTTGTTGACCTGGAGGGGTTACACGAGGGACGGATTGACGATTTCCTGAACCGCAGAAAGGTTCTTCGTGCCGCAGATATGAGCAATGCCCTTACCCATTCCGCCAATCACAATTCCAAACCTCCGAAAGATATCATTGCCGAATTCACTGCGCTACGCCAACAGTTCATTCTAAGGCTACAGTCGTTGGATGATGATACAGCCCGTTTTCAATCCCTGCATCCGCGGCTGGAAATACCTATGCGCCCTGTGGATATGGCTTGTTTCACTGCCGAGCATGATGATCATCACCTGGCCTCCATCAGGGAAATATGCGAAGCTATTAGTAACCCTCCGAAATAAGCGTTAGCAAAAGGTCCTTCATTACTAAAAGAAGGTGCCCGAGTATTCCCTCTCCACCATCATACTTCTGGAGCGGCCCCTAATGTTTCGTTAAAGTTAACCCAATGTTAAATTAATGTAAACAAGGGTGTAAATAATTCTCCAATGTGCGGTCAAAACTTAATCCTGGTTTAAAATACGCTGGTTAGACTAACGGTAAATTTGCAGCCGCATAAAGGATAATTAACATCTAGGTTTTGAAAGTACTATTCCGATCTCTGGCCCTCACTATAGGACTCATCATTTCTATAGCCCCGGCAAGCGCTCAAAATATGATAAACGGTAAGTTTGGTGATGGCCTCAAGGTAATGGCACGGGACTCTTCGTTTTCCATGAAATTCAGCACCCGAATCCAAAGTCTTTTTATTGCGGAGACCCAATTAGGTCCCAACCAGGCTGTAAATACCAAAACCGATTTCCTTATTCGCAGGGCGAGGCTTAAATTCAGCGGTTTTGCCTACAGCCCCAAGGTAGAGTATAAGATCGAACTTGGGCTAACCAACAGGGATCATGGCAATCCTATCCCCCAGACGAGTAATTCTGCAAGATTAATTCTGGATGCCGTTGTAAAATGGGAATTTGCACCTAATACCGAGCTTTGGGTAGGGCAGACCAAGTTGCCCGGCAACAGAGAGCGGGTTATTTCTTCCGGGGACCTTCAGTTTGTCGATCGTTCCTTACTGAACTCAAGGTATAATATAGATCGCGACATGGGTTTGCAACTCAGGCATCACTGGGACCTGGGCGGTGTAATTATACGCGAAGCCCTCGCTTTTTCGCAGGGAGAAGGAAGGAATATCACCGCTGGTAATACCGGGGGTTATGATTATACGGGAAGAATAGAGGTACTTCCCTTGGGTGCCTTTACAGACAATGGGGACTATTTCGGATCCGATCTGGCCCGGGAAGAAAGGCCCAAGCTGTCGGTTGGGTTTACTTACGACTACCATGATGATGCAGCGAGGCAACGGGGAAATACCGGTTCTTTTATGCCGGCTATGCGAAACCTTTCGACCGTTTTTGCGGATATGATGTTCAAATACAAAGGTTTCTCATTTATGGGTGAATATGCTTATAAAGAGGCTGAGGGAAGCCCCGTTCTTGCCACAGATAGTACCAACACTCCCACGCGGTTCTTTTATACCGGCAGCGGCTATAATGCCCAGGCGGGCTACCTCTTTCAGAATAACTGGGAGCTTGCAGGAAGATACACCCTGATCCAGCCTGATGACAGGAATCAACTGGATGACATCAGTATGTACACACTGGGTGTTTCCAGGTATATTGTGGGTCATAGCCTGAAGGTGCAGGGAGATGTGTCGTGGACAGGTGAAGGAAATTCAGAGGAATTGATGTACCGGCTGCAACTGGAGCTATCCTTCTGACTACCAAACTTTAAATACGCTTAAGATATGCTTAACATTAATAGAAGAATTTTGCAAACCAAATATCACAGAATGAAATTAAAGCACGTAGTATTGGCCGGTGCCTTTTTAATGATTGCGGCATGCGCCAACAATGAGGTTCCGCAGGGAACCGATGAAGGGAAACTTTCCGGGACCATTAATATTGACGGCTCAAGCACAGTATATCCTGTTACGGAAGCCGTAGCGGAAGAGTTCCGGGCCGTACAGCCGGATGTCAGGACCACAATAGGTGTTTCCGGCACAGGGGGAGGCT
>CAYSVQ010000076.1:0-14666 GCA_964434565.1 uncultured Flavobacteriaceae bacterium
TGGATCCTTGCAGTTACAGCCTTGTTGCTGTGTGTGGTTGCCCTGGCGCAGTTTTATAAGGCACGCACCACTATTAACCCCCTTTTTCCAGGCAGGGCTGTGGCTTTGGTTACCCGAGGAATCTATTCCTATACACGCAATCCGATGTACCTGGCGATGCTGATGCTGTTACTGGCCTGGGGACTCTGGCTTGGAAATGCTTTCAATACGCTGCTGGCCGCTCTTTTTGTGTCTTATATGAACCGTTTTCAGATCGGTCCCGAGGAAGAAGCGCTTAGCCGTACCTTCGGCAGGCAGTACCAGAAATACTGCATGGAGGTCCGCCGTTGGTTTTAAATAAGCTCATTATATAATATAGTTAAATATAAGTTATTTTGTTTATATTATAATATATTAGTATATTAGCTTATATTTTAGGATAGCAGCTTTTTTACTTATGCCGCAAATAGCCATTCTTACAGGAGATATAATCAATTCCAGGGAAGATAGCTCCGCCAGCTGGATTGAACTTCTTAAGCCGTATTTTAACCAGTTTGGTGCATCGCCCGAAGATTGGGAAATTTACAGGGGCGACGAATTTCAAATCAGGGTGCCACAGGCCGATGCCCTGAAAGCCGCCATCCAAATAAAAGCACTGGTCAGGCAAATAAAAAACCTCGATGTAAGGCTGAGCATCGGGTTAGGGGATGAGAGCGTAAGGAACCCAAAAATAGGAGAGTCTAACGGAACAGCCTACCAGCGCTCCGGAAAAACCTTCGAAACCCTTAAGCAACACCATTACAGCATGCGTCTTGCCAGCGGCAGGGAGTCTTATGACAGGCTCATGAACCTCATGCTTGCTCTGGCTCTTGATTTCATGGATTCCTGGAGTCAGGTATCAGCGGAAGTAATGGTCCATGTCCTCGCCCGCCCCGAAGCGCAGCAGGAAGAGCTGGCACAATTGCTGAATATCCGTCAATCGGCAGTGAGCCAGCGGTTAAAACGGGCCAGAAAAGACCTGGTTATAGAACTGCTCGATTATTACGCACAAACCTATAAAGCACTTGCTCCATGATAGTTTTTATTAAATTATTACTCGCCCACCTGCTTGGTGATTTCCTGTTGCAACCAGGCCGCTGGGTCATTCACAAGGAAGCGAACAAGGTCGCATCCCCTTATTTATATCTTCATATCCTGGTTCATTTTGGGCTTATCATGCTTCTGCTCTGGGATCTGGCATACTGGAAAATAGCAATGCTCATTGCGGTATCGCATTACCTTATAGACCTGGCCAAGCTCTATGCGAACCCCTTTTTTCGCTATAGGGCAATCCCTTTTTTTATCGATCAGTTCCTGCACCTCCTTGTACTCTATCTTTGTGCCTATAATACCAATCTATGTGAGCATAGCCTTTGGCTGCTTCGTGAGATAAACTGGGGCCTTGTTACCGCGGTGGTTTTTGTAAGTTTCCCCTCGGCATTTATCATGAACCATTTGCTGGAACGAATGTCGGACCAGATAGAACTGGACCATAAATCCTTGCCCAATGCGGGGAAATATATAGGGATGATCGAACGCCTTTTTGTATTGTTGTTCATCATAATGGGACGTTGGGATGCCATTGGCCTGCTCATTACCGCAAAATCAGTCTTCCGCTTTAACGACCTGAAGGCCAGCAACAACAGGAAACTTACAGAATACATTTTAATCGGTACCTTTTTAAGCTTTGGAATTGCAATACTAACAGGGCTTGTGTATCTTTCATTCTGAAAATAAAATCAGTCACCTTATGAAAAACCTGCTGCTGCCTCTTCTTATCTGTATGCTTGTAAGTTGCGGCGATAAGAAAACCACTACCCCACCGGAATCAGACACTGCCATGCAGTGGAGCAGGGAGAGGGCCTGGCAATGGTATGAGAAGCAGCCCTGGCTGGTAGGGGCCAATTTTAATCCCAGTACCTCGGTGAATCAGCTGGAATTCTGGCAGGAAGATACTTTTGATCCGGAAACTATAGAGCGAGAACTGGAGTGGTCTGCCAAATTAGGCATGAACCTGCACAGGGTATACCTGCACAACCTCCTCTGGGAGCAGGACCCCCAGGCATTCCTCGGCCGGATGGATACCTATCTGGGGCTCGCGGAATCCCATGGGATTAAAACCATGTTTGTACTCCTTGACGATGTATGGCACCCCCTGCCGCAGGCCGGGAAACAGCCGGATCCGGTACCGCATGTACATAATTCCGGCTGGGTGCAGGCACCAGGCGCCGCTATCCTGGGCGACACCACCAGGCATGACGAGCTCAAAGGATATATAAAAGGAGTCCTTGAACGTTTTAAAGATGACCCCAGGGTCCTGATATGGGATGTTTACAATGAACCTGATAATGTGGCCGGGCAGGAAGGCCGGGTAGCGCTTGAAGTACCCAACAAACACGACTTTTCCCTGGCACTGCTGAAAAAAGTGATGAGCTGGGCCCGTGAGGTTAACCCACAACAACCCCTTACAGCCGGTATCTGGCGGGGAAATATTGCTCACTGGGGGATGCCGGACAGCCTGCCACCCCTTGACCGTTATATGGTAGAGCATTCCGATGTGATCTCCTTTCATGCCTATGACGGCGATATGGAGGATGTAAGGAGAAAGATCGCCGCCCTTAAAACCTACGGCAGGCCACTTATGTGTACCGAATACCTGGCCCGGGCCAGTGGCAATACTTTTGAGAATGTACTCCCCATTCTGAAAGAGGAGCACATAGCGGCCATCAACTGGGGGCTGGTATCGGGTAAAACAAATACCATTTATCCTTGGATCAGTTGGGATTCTGCCTTTACCGCGGAACCGGCGGTCTGGCACCACGATATTTTTAGGACAGACGGCACGCCCTATTCCGAAGAGGAAGTGGCCTTTCTGAAGGAATCTATCACGGCACATGAACAGGCACCCTGAACTTTACCGCCCCGGATAGCCATAACCCACAGGCTCTAAAATGCGTAACATTCGGAAGGATTCTGTTATAATTCCTCAATGCATTTACTTTTCCCCGGAGAGGATGCCCGGAGACGGATTTAATGTTTAATTTTACAGCCTAATTTTCAAAGCATGATTGAGGTGGGCAGAAAGTATGTTTTTGATTTCGACAGTACCCTTACCAGAGTGGAAGCACTGGATGTTCTGGCAGATATGACCCTGAAGGGTAAATCCAACCGCGACGAAATCGTCAGGGAAATCCAGAAGATAACCAACCTTGGTATAGACGGGGACATCTCTTTTACGGAATCACTGGAGCGCCGTATCCGCCTGCTTCATGCCCATAAGGACCATCTGGACCCCCTGGTGGATGAACTCCGGCAGAAAATATCCAAATCCATTTCCGCTAATAAAGAATTCTTCGAAAAATACTCACAGGACATTTATGTTATTTCGTGTGGTTTTAAGGAGTTTATAGATCCCATTGTGGCGGATTATAACATACCATCAGAACGTGTTTTTGCCAATACTTTCGAGTTCGATATCGATGGCAATATTGTGGGTTTTGATGAGAATAATGTCCTGGCGACACATAACGGTAAGATCGAATGCCTAAGGAGCCTCAATCTGGAAGGGGAGGTACAGGTAATCGGAGACGGGTATAGTGATTACGTGATGCGGGAAGCGGGGATAGCCGATAAGTTTTTTGCCTATACTGAAAACGTACACCGGGAAAAAGCAGCCCGAAAGGCCGATCACGTTGCGCCAAATCTCGATGAATTCCTTTTCGTAAACGACCTGCCGAGAAGCCTGTCTTATCCGAAAAACAGGATAAAAATCCTGCTTCTCGAGAATGTTCACCCCGCAGCCTTCGATAATCTTTCGGAAGACGGATTTTCCGTTGAACTGGTAAAGCACAGTATGCCGGAAGAAGAACTCATCAGGAAGATCCGCGGAGTGCATGTCTTGGGGATCAGGTCAAAAACACAGGTAACGCAAAAAGTGCTCGACGCGGCCAACAAGTTACTTGTGGTAGGTGCCTTTTGTATTGGCACCACCCAGATAGACCTCGACTACTGCAAGAGAAAAGGGGTGGTCGTCTTTAATGCACCCTACAGCAATACCCGTTCAGTGGTGGAACTCGCTATAGGAGAAATCATCATGCTGATGCGGAATATTTTTCCACGAAGCACCGAGATACACAATGGTGTCTGGAATAAAACAGCGTCCAATTCGAGAGAAGTCAGAGGGAAGAATCTGGGGATAGTAGGATATGGAAACATAGGGAAGCAATTATCTGTTCTTGCAGAGGGAATAGGCATGCGCGTTTATTATTACGATATAGAGGATACTCTCGCCCTTGGCAACGCCGTACAGTGTACTACCCTTGAAGACCTGCTTAATGTTTCCGATGTAGTTTCCCTGCATATAGATGATAATCCTTCGAACAGGAACTTTATTGGGGAACGCGAAATAGGGCAGATGCGCGACGGCGCCATGCTGATTAATCTTTCACGGGGTTTTGTAATAGATATACAGGCCATGGTAAAAAACCTGAAAAGCGGAAAGCTCAGTGGGGCTGCCATAGACGTTTACCCGGAAGAACCAGCTGCCAACGGCGAATTCATCACCGAACTACAGGGTCTGGATAATGTGATCCTTACCCCGCATATTGGTGGCAGCACCGAGGAGGCCCAGCGCAATATAGCAGATTTCGTACCCAACAAGATCATGGATTATATGAATTCCGGCAGTACGGTAGACGCCGTGAATTTTCCTAACATACGCTTGCCTAAACAGCTTAATTCCCATCGTTTTCTGCATATTCACAGGAATGTACCGGGTATTATGGCCAAGATCAACGAGGTGTTGGCAAGGTACGAGATGAATATTTCCGGGCAATACCTGTCTACCGACAGCGATGTGGGATATGTAATCACAGACCTGGATAAGGATTATCCAAAGGAAGTTATCCAGGCTCTTAAAAAAGTGGAGAACACTATTAAATTCAGGGTATTGTATTAAGCTATCCCGGCCATTACTTTTCGATCCTTCCCATTGTTCCGAAAACAGGGAACTGCGCTACTTTTACCTCTTTTTCTTTCCAGTATCTGCCAAGGGTCTGCAGCAATGCATCAACGGGGTTGTTACCGTGCCTGCGCATATAATTCTGTACCGACGACCAGGACGTAAGGTAGCCGTGCAGCGATTGCATGTTCATTGCCTTTTCAATCCGGTAGCTACCCAGATCTGTTTTGCTGGTTAAATTGAAGATTATATTGGCATAGGCAGAATCTATATGGGCCCGTTCCCCGTCCCAGTATGGTCCTACCACTTCCCGGTAAAAGTGTTCAATATTGGCATCCATAGCCCCACCGAACCGGATCAGGCCATAGCCCCATACAGCAAGTGTGCTGCCAGGGCGCCCAACCCTCCTGGCCTCAGACAGGAATGCCGTGATATCAAACCAGTGAATAGCCTGTGCCACTGTAATCAAATCGAAGGTGTTGTCTTCAAAGCCGGAATTTTCAGCCCTTTGTACCTTATAGGTCAGGTTGGGCAACAGAGGCCCTTTTTCGAGCTGATTTTTACTGATATCCGTTGCAAACGCCTTACCAAAATGGCCAGCGAGTACCCGGGCCACCTGCCCGTTACCTGTTGCGCAGTCCCAGTAGTTGCCACGCCCGCTGGTATATTGCAGAATGGCCCGGTACAGGGAAGGAGGATAACCCGGGCGGTACTTTTCATATGCTGCCGAATGTCCTGAAAAAAGATCGCGGATAGGTTTCATGGGCGCATGGGCTATTGATGGTGGTAGGGTTCGTTGCGGAGGATCGTGAAAGCCCTGTATAGCTGCTCAACAATAAATAACCTCACCATCTGATGGGAAAAAGTCATCTTCGACAAACTTATCATTCCCGCTGCCCTGTCATATATCTCCTGGCTGAAGCCATAGGGCCCCCCGATAAGCAAAACAAAATTCCGTACCCCGGCATTCATCTGTTTCTGGAGGAATCCGGCGAATTCCGGAGAACTGAAAGCCTTCCCCTTTTCATCGAGCAGGTAAACCAGGTCTGATGGTCCGATTTTGTTCAGGAGGGCTGCGCCTTCCAGCTGTAATTGCCGTGCCTGGGAAAGTTTACCGGCATTCCTGGTGTCGGGGAGGGTTTCCATTTCAAAATTTACATAGTGCGCCAGCCGTTTTATGTATACAGCCACTAATTCCCGGAGTTCCCTGCTGTCTGTTTTCCCAATGGCAAGTAGTTTAACAGTCATACTTCAAAGATAAAATATTCACCAGACTCCCGCTCCGGATTGGGTTTTGTTTTTAGTATTTTAGCAGGTAATTTTAGTTGAATGATCTCAAAAGAACAGTTTGATCAGGAAATCCAGCTCATTATCGCCAGCGCAGTCAGGGAAGATGTGGGGGAGGGAGACCACAGCTCCCTGGCTTGTATCCCTGAAGCTGCCCAGGGCAGGGCAAAACTGCTGGTGAAGGACAGAGGAATTATTGCAGGGGTCGACTTTGCAGAAAGGGTTTTTGGCTATATAGACAGCTCCCTGCGCACTGAGATCCTCATTCAAGACGGGGAAGCAGTAAAATACGGAGATGTGGTTTTCCTGGTGAGTGGAAGTTCGCAGAGTATCCTCAAGGCAGAGCGCCTGGTGTTGAATGCTATGCAGCGAATGAGCGCAATTGCCACCAAGACAGGCTCATACGTAAAATTACTGGCGGGCACGGGAGCAAAGCTGCTCGACACACGCAAGACCACGCCCGGGATACGCGCCCTTGAAAAATGGGCAGTTAAAATAGGTGGCGGTGAAAATCACAGATTTGCGCTTTACGACATGGTAATGCTGAAGGATAACCATATAGATTTTGCCGGGGGGATTACAAATGCCATCAGGAAGACCAAAAAGTACCTCTCGGAACTGAACAAACCACTGAAAATTATCGTCGAAGCACGAAATCTGGAAGAGGTACGCGAAATTTTGGATGCCGGGGGTATTTACCGCATCCTCCTGGATAATTTTAATTATGAAGACACCAGGAAGGCCGTACAGCTTGTGGCTGGCCGCTGCCAGACGGAATCATCGGGCGGCATCAATGAAAATACACTGCAAAAATATGCCGAATGCGGGGTAGATTATATTTCTTCCGGAGCCCTGACCCATTCTGTGCACAATATGGATCTTAGTCTTAAAGCTGTGTAAATGTCTACGGAACTGGAGGAAAAACTTGAAAAGATTCCCGTTATTAAGAAGCTCATCAGGCTGATGAAAGATGTGAAGCTGAAAGCCTTTGAGGGGCTTTCGTTTTATGACCTGGTGCGCATGTACATTGTGGGGATTTTTCAGGGAGCGCTGTCTGCAAGGGCAAGTTCAATCGCGTTCAGCCTTTTTATGGCCCTATTCCCCCTTCTCATTTTTTTGATCACCCTTATCCCTTTTGTAATTCCCTATGTAAGTGTGGGAAACGAGGATTTTGACGGCCAGTTTTTAATCTTCCTCGAATCTTTCCTGCCATCTGCCACCAGTGAATATTTTGCTCAAATATTCAACCAGATCAGGGACCAGAAAAGCGGGGGGTTGCTGTCTTCGGCTTTCCTCATTTCAATTTTTCTGATGGCCAATGGGGTGAGTGCCATTTTCGGGGGTTTTGAAAATTCATACCATATTGAACTTACCCGGAACTTTTTCAAACAATACGCCTACGCGCTAATGGTAGGAGTCATCCTTTCGGTATTGCTGTTGGTTGGGGCAGTGGTATATGCATATTTTGAATTTTATATCCTCGACTACCTGAGTATATGGGCTGCCAAAACAAGGGGATACGACCTTACGGAGAATCACATTGTGGGGGCCAGGATAGGCAAGGTGCTTTTCTTTATAATTTTTTCGTATCTCACCACAGCCATCCTTTATTATTTTGGTACCGCCGAAGGCAAAGAGGCAAAGTTTTTTTCTTATGGGGCATTGATGACCACCTTAATGTTCCTTCTTACATCCTATCTCTTCGGGGTGTATGTTGAAAAGTTTGCCAGGTATAATGAACTGTACGGTGCCCTGGGAGGACTCATGATACTAATGGTCTACATCTGGCTTAACTGCAACATCCTCCTGCTCGGATTTGAATTGAATGCAACCTTGAATTACCTGCGAAGAAGCATGGGAAAAAATGAAAAAAAAACTTAGATTGAGCATAACCATATTCTGGCTCTTTGCAATCCTGCCCCTGACGGCCCAAACCGTCGCCGGCACCTGGAAAACCATAGATGACCGGAATGGCATAACAAAAGCCATCATCAACATTTATGAAGATGAGGGATTGTTGTATGGTAACGTAAAGGAGATCCTTGAAAAGGGCAAGGAAAATGCTTTGTGCACAGCCTGTGAGGGGCCCCGCAAGAACCAACCCGTTACAGGGATGAGGATTCTGGATGGCCTTAATAGGGAAGGCGAGCGTAGTTGGGAGGGCGGTAAGCGTTCGCTCTTCGATCCGGAGCAGGGGCGTTATTTCCGGGCCAAAGTATGGCTGGACCCCGCAGATCCCGATAAACTTAAAGTAAGAGGTTATTTGATGTTCCTTTTTCGTACTCAGACCTGGTTACGCGTTGCCGATTGATTGTCTTGCATTATGGCCCATTACATTGATGTTGTGCTTCCTGTCCCCCTCGAAAAAATGTTCACCTACCGTATTTCGGAGGAGGAGGCTGCAACTCTGTGCCCGGGCAAGCGTGTCGCGGTCCCATTTGGCAAGTCGGGGATTTATACGGGCTTGGTTTACAACGTTCACCGCAATGCTCCGATGGCCTATGAGGCAAAGGAGATCCATCAGGTGCTAGACGATTCACCACTGGTAAGTTCCCTGCAACTGAAGCATTGGGAATGGATAGCCGCTTATTATATGTGCACCCTGGGAGAAGTGTTCCGCTCTGCGGTACCCGGGGCATTGCTGCTGGAAAGTGAGACCTTTATAGTGAGGAACAGGGAAACGAAGATCGATGAAGATGAATTACGGGACGATGAGTTTCTGGTTTTCGAGGCTCTGCAACACCAGGAAAGCCTGAGTGTAAAGGATATCAGCAATATTGTCGACAGAAAGCAGATCCTGCGCTTGCTGAACCGTCTTTTAGAGAAAGGTGTTATCCGCATAAAAGAAGTGCTGCAGGAGCAGTACAGGCCAAAGATGGTACCCCATATCAGAATTGGCAGGGCCCATTCGGGGGAAAAGGAACTTGAAAACCTGCTGGGGGAATTGGCGAGAGCCCCGAAACAGCGCATTGCGGTCCTGGCCCTCTTTCAGCTTCAGGCCGAGGGAGGAGGGAAGCCAGTTAAACTAAGAGCGCTTGAAAAGGCAAGCGGGGTTTCCAGGGCGGTGATCAGGGCATTGGCAGAGAAGGAGGTATTTGAGGAGTACACCCTGAGAACAGACAGGGTAGTGCACGAAGCCGGTGTAAAAGAACTGCCGCCTAAAGTACTGAACGAATATCAGGAAGCGGCTCTAGCTAAAATTCACGGGCACTTTGAGGAGGGGAAAGTAAGCCTGTTGCACGGGGTAACAGCATCGGGAAAAACGGAAGTTTACGTAAAACTGATAGCGGAGGTACTTGAACAGGGCAGGGAAGTTCTTTACCTGCTTCCTGAAATTGCGCTCACCTCACAGTTGATTGGCCGTTTACGGATGTATTTCGGGAGCAGGGTCACCGTTTATCATTCGCGCTACAATCTTCAGGAGCGGGTGGAAGCCTGGAACAATGTAAGGGAGGGTAAAGAAAAGGCAAGGATAGTGCTTGGGGCACGATCGGCACTTTTCCTGCCTTTTGCCAATCTTGGCCTTATCCTGGTGGATGAGGAACATGAGCATACTTTCAGGCAATACGACCCGGCGCCGAGGTATCATGCCAGGGATGCGGCGATTGTCCTCGCAGACCTGCATCAGGCCAGGGTACTACTGGGCTCGGCTACCCCAAGCATTGAAAGCTATTACAACGCAGTCAGCGGGAAATATGGTCTGGCTGAAATCCCAAGACGCCATGGCAATATACTTATGCCCGACATGGAACTTGTAGACCTCAGGGAGCAATGGCGCAAAAAACGAATGCAGGGACATTTTTCAACACGGCTTATAGAAGCCATTTCGGAGGCGCTGGAAGCAGGGGAGCAGGTTATCCTCTTTCAGAACCGTCGCGGTTTTGCCCCGATTACTGAATGCCTCAGCTGCGGGCATTCCCCTCAGTGCCCCAATTGCGATGTGAGTCTCACCTATCACCAGTACAGAAACGAGCTCAGGTGCCATTATTGCGGCAATCATCTCCCCGTGCCGGAAAGCTGTCCTGCCTGCGGGAATCAGACCATGGATACCAAAGGTTTTGGAACAGAGCAGGTAGAACAGGAAGTACAGGAATTGTTCCCCAAGGCGATAACAGGGCGAATGGATCTGGATACCACAAGGGGAAAGCACGGGTACAGCAAGATCATCCACGCTTTCGAGGAAGAAAAGTTAAATATTCTCGTAGGCACTCAAATGGTAACCAAGGGACTCGATTTCCGGAACGTGGGCCTTGTTGGGATCATGAATGCCGATTCGTTGCTGAATTTTCCGGATTTCAGGGCACATGAAAGAAGTTTCCAGCTGCTGACCCAGGTAGCGGGCAGGGCCGGACGTACCAGTAAACGCGGGAAAGTGATCATACAGACCTATAACCCCTATCACCAGATTCTCAAACAGGTTAGCACGGGCGAATACGAACAGATGTACAGGGAACAATTGTATGAAAGGGAACAATACCGCTATCCACCGGTAAACCGCATCATACGGATTACCTTTAAGCACCGTGATTACAACAAAGTAAATGAGGGGGCCGCCTGGTTCGGACAGGGTTTGCGCAATATATTCGAAACCGGGGTTCTGGGTCCGGAATTTCCCCCGGTCTCCCGTATTAGGAACCAGTATATAAAGAACATTTTACTAAAAATCCCAAGGGAACGATCCCTGGCCAAAACCAAAAATAGCATTAAGAGGATTGAAACTTCCTTTAATGCTATTTCACAATTCAGATTGGTAAGGGTTATTTACAACGTGGATTATATGTAATTATACGTTACTGAGGGCTTCCGCCAATTCGGATTTCTTGTTGCGGCTCAATGGGATAGATCTCCCGCTCACTTCAACGTTCTTGCTGTTGAATTTCTCAATTTTTTCAAGATTCACAATATAGGATTTGTGGATCCTTAGAAATTTCTCCGCAGGCAATTGCTTCTCAAAGGCTTTCATTGTGGATAGGATAACGATATTCGCCTCGTCTGTGACCAGCTTAATGTAGTCTCCCAATGCCTCTATCCACTTGATTTCGTTAAGGATTACCTTGCGCTTTTTCAGGTTGCTTTTAACAAAAATATGCTCCTCATCCTCATTCACCTGGTTCATTTGCTCGTACTTGGCGACAGCTCTTTTTACGGAAGCGTCAAAACGGGCCATGGTAATAGGTTTGTGGAGGTAATCGGTTACATCGTAATCAAAGGCTTTCAGCGCATAATCGGGCTTTCCTGTAATAAGGATTACCTGTGGTGGATTATCGAGTGATTCAAGCAGGTCAAAGCCACTGATAATCGGCATTTCAACATCAAGGAAAATAAGATCAATTTCATTGTTCTTGAGGCCGTTCTTTGCTTCGATAGCATTACTGTACTCGGCAACCAGGGCTAGATTTGGATGATTGTTCACCAATTTCGCAACCGCCATTCGCTGCATTGATGAATCATCAACAACAATACTTCTTAATTTCATAAAGGGGTTGATTTGTGGGGTTAAATCATTAACAAATTACCGAAAAAACACGCTGAGGTACAACTAAAGTTGTAAACATTGTATGAATAACTGTATACTTGGTAATGAACCCGGATTTAAGTTTTAGGTTAAGTTCACTTCTTATGATTGTTTAGCTATAACGAAGATTTTTTTGATTTCTTGTGATTCGACGGAATTATTGTTACTTTTGCGCTCCTTAAAATCAATATTAATATGAATCATTACGAAACTGTTTTCATTTTAAATCCCGTTCTATCAGATACTCAGATAGAGGAAACAGTAAAGAAATTTGAAGATTTCTTAAACAAAAATGGAGCCAAAATGGTCTCCAAAGAAGATTGGGGCCTGAAAAAACTCGCGTATCCCATACAACACAAGAAAAGCGGCTTTTACCATTTGTTCGAATTTACCGCGCCCGGAGAAGCCATTGGCCCCTTTGAGCAGGAGTTCAAAAGGGATGAGCGTATCATGCGTTTCCTGACCGTAAAACTGGACAAGCACGCCATTGAGTGGGCAGAGAAAAGAAGAACTAGATTAAAAGCTAAAGCGTAAGGAAATGGCAACATTACAACAACAGGCGAAAGGAAAGAAGGACGGTGAAATCAGGTATCTGACCCCGTTAAATATTGAAACCGGTACTCAAAAGAAGTATTGCAGGTTTAAGAAGTCCGGCATCAAGTACATAGACTACAAGGATCCCGATTTCCTTATGAAGCTGGTGAACGAACAAGGTAAAATACTTCCCCGCAGGCTTACAGGTACGTCTTTGAAATACCAGAGGAAAGTGGCCCAGGCCATTAAGCGGTCGCGCCATCTGGCATTAATGCCTTATGTAGGTGATTTATTAAAATAAAAAGTAGCGGATCATGGAACTTATACTAAAAGAAGATGTACAGAACCTCGGATTCAAGGATGATGTGGTAACTGTTAAAAACGGCTACGGAAGAAATTACCTTATCCCCCAGGGGCTCGCAGCTATGGCTACGCCCTCCGCCAAGAAGGTGCTGGCAGAAAATCTCCGCCAAAAAGCCCATAAGGAAAAGCAGGTGGTGGAAGCGGCAAAGAAAACGGCAGAAGCAATTAAAAAGCTTGAAATTAAGCTTTCTGCCAAGGTAGGGGCAGCGGATAAACTTTTTGGTTCTATTACCAATATCGACCTTGCAGCGGCACTTGAAGCGGAAGGTCATGTTATTGATAAGAAGTATATCAGTATAAAAGGAGGCGCCATTAAAAGGGCGGGTCCTTATGATGCTGAAATAAGGCTTCACAGGGAAGTGATTTTCGAATTTCCTTTTGAGGTAGTGCCAGAAAAGAAATAACAGGGTAATTCCGGTTAATAAAATATGAAGAGCTATGCGTGCATAGCTCTTTTTTTGTTTTATATTTAAGCTCCTGCAATCAACTAACTTAATAAACTCCATATGAAACCCACTTTCCTGTTTACCCTGCTCCTGTTAGGCCTGGTATCGTTATCATACGGCCAGGTGACCACTTCCAATATCCGTGGGACGGTTACCGACGAGGAAGCGCAGCCTCTGCTGGGGGCCAACATAGTCGCCATCCATACCCCAACGGGAACCCGGTACGGGGCCATAAGCAATGAAGATGGCCGATTTAACCTGTTAAACCTAAGGGTTGGGGGCCCATATGAAGTAACTGTCTCCTATGTGGGGTACTCCACTGAGCAGCAGGACGACATCTTCCTGGTTTTGGGTACAACTTTTAATTTGGAAGCCTCTCTTGTAGCCCAAAGCCAGGAACTGGAGGAGGTTGTGGTGGTCTCAGACCGCGGCGGGACATTCGGAAGCGACCGTACCGGGGCGGAAACCAGCGTTGGCCGACGGGAGCTGACACGTCTTCCTACCATCTCCCGTTCGGCGGAGGACTTTACCCGCCTGGAACCTTCTGCATCTTCGGGGGCATCCGGAACTTCGTTTGGCGGCAGGAATGATCAGTACAATAATTTTTCCCTGGACGGGGCCATTTTCAACAACCCTTTTGGCCTGGATGCTGCCACCCCCGGCGGGCAAACCAGTGCACAACCCATTTCCCTTGATGCCATAGACCAGATCCAGATCACAACTGCACCCTATGACGTTACGGAATCTGGCTTTACCGGGGCCTCCGTTAATGCGGTCACCAAAAGCGGAACTAACGAATTCTATGGTACCGCATACGGCTTCTTCCGCAATGACGACCTTACCGGAGGGAAAATTAACGGGGATGATGTCTTCAAGACAGGCCTTGAACAGTATCAATATGGGTTCAGCATAGGAGGACCCATAGTTAAGAACAAGCTATTCTTCTTTGTCAATTTCGAGAAAGACGACCTCACTGAACTGGGTACAGCAGGATTTGTACCGAACCGTGGTGGCGGGACCATCAACGAATCAAGGGTTGTTGCATCAGATTTCGAACTGGTAGACAACCTTCTGAGGCAGGTGGTTGTCGGGCAGGATGCACAGGGGAATGACATATTCTACAACCCCGGCCGTTATGAGGATTTTAATTTTGACCAGGAATCCAATAAGGGGATCATTAAGCTCGACTGGAACATAAACGATAACAACAGGCTGGCCATTATTTACAATTTTCTGAATGCTTCCAAGGAAAAACCCGCCCATCCTTCCGCGCTGGGTTTCCGGGGGCCTAACGCCTCCACCCTCCAATTCGAAAATGCAGGCTACGAAATAAACAACAATATCCGTTCCCTTCAGCTCGAACTTAACAGTACCCTTTCAGACAATGCTACCAATAAGCTGCAGGTAGGGTATACGCATTTTGACGATTTCAGGAACCCCCTTTCATCTCCTGCGCCTACAATTACTATCCTCGATGCCAGCGGCAGTTCCAATTACATCATCGCAGGTCACGAACCATTTTCCATTAACAACCTGCTCGACC
>CAYSVQ010000077.1:0-23214 GCA_964434565.1 uncultured Flavobacteriaceae bacterium
AAACCTTATCGGGACAGAAATGCGGGAACTACTTGGAGTTCTACGGACACAGGAACTACTGGCGGCACGCGAGGTTGACGGGGGGGAGCAATTCTTTACCCGGGCTGTGGATTTCGGATACTCCAAACAGCCGGCGGAAACACTAAAGATTTGGGATGAGGCATCGGTACTGGGGGATGTGGTGCAGGTCATTAGAAAATTCAGACCCGATGTAATAATCAACCGTTTCGACCACCGTACACCAGGTTCAACCCATGGACACCATACCACTTCTGCCATTCTGAGTATGATGGCGTTCGACCTGGCAGCCAATCCGGAAGCTTACCCGGAACAGCTTGGTGAATTAAAACCCTGGCAGCCCAAAAGGGTATTTTTTAATACCTCCTGGTGGTTCTACGGCAGCCCGGAAAATTTTGAGAAAGCCGATAAATCAAATCTAATGAGCATGGATGTTGGGATCTATTACCCCCTAATGGGTATGTCGAACAACGAAATTGCTTCCCTGGCCAGTAGCCAACACCTTTGCCAGGGTTTCGGAAGGTTAACCGACCGTGGCAGTGAACTGGAATATATTGAATTGCTTAAAGGAGCTATGCCTTCAGACGGATCGAATATTTTTGAAGGTATAGATACGAGCTGGTCGCGGCTTGACGGCGGAGAAGCAGTAGGGGAAATCCTTTATTCAGTTGAGGAGAATTTTAATTTCCGGGAGCCTGCCTCCCACCTTCCTCAATTGATTGAAGCGCATAAAAGGCTTCTCAAACTTCCAGACGGACCATGGAAAGATCAAAAAAAAGCAGAACTTGAATCCCTTATCGCTGCAGTTTGCGGTTTGCACCTGGAAGCCGGCTCCAAAATTGCCTCCTCCTACCGTGGAGATGTTGTGGAGGTTGCCATAGAAGCACTGAACCGCAGTGATGCAGACATTTTCCTGAAAGCTGTAAATATTGGCCCCGAGGCCTCAAAACAGCTTAATATGTCGTTACCTGCCAATGAAATGCAAAACTTGACACTTTTACTCCCTATTCCGGAAAATTCCCCCTATACAAGTCCTTATTGGCTGGATAAGAAAGGTAGTATTGGCCAGTACCGGGTAGAACAGCAGTCACTCATTGGAGAGCCCGAAACACCGCCTGCATTCACGGCCCATTTTGAGATTGAATTCAAGGGCTATCCCATCAGCATTAAAACCCCAGTTATTCACAGGTATGCAAAGCCCGATAAAGGGGAACTTGTACAACCCTTTAATGTCCTTCCCAGAGCTACAGTCAGTATGGGTGATGCCGTACTGATATTCGCCGACGGCCGGGAACGAAAGATTCCGGTAACCGTAAAAGCGCATAAAGATGAGCTTAAGGGTCAACTGAGCCTGGAAGTCCCGGATGGCTGGCAGGTGCATGAGTCTGCTATACCTGTTGCCATTGCCAAAAAAGGGGATGCGAAAATCATTCAATTTTCCCTTGTTCCGCCTGCGGTGGAAAGCGAAGGCCAGATAAGGCCGCTGATCCGTATTAACGGAGAAACCGTTGCCCGTGAACTGGTAACCATAGCCTATGACCATATCCCTGCGCAGTCGGTCCTTCTGCCAGCAGAATCACGGGTGGTCCGCCTTAATATTGAAAAAACCGGAGAGCACATAGGTTATATTACCGGTGCGGGTGACAATATCCCGGAAAGCCTGGAACAGATAGGTTATACCGTACACCGGCTGAATGCGGCTGATGTGGTTCCGGCAACCCTCAAAAAATTCGATGCAATAGTAATTGGCATACGGGCTTACAATGTAGTTGACGAACTGAAATTCAAACAGGAATTTTTGCTCGACTATGTAAAGGAAGGTGGAACATTAATTGTACAATACAACACCGTCTGGAGGAATGAACTCGGGGTAGATAACCTTGCACCATATCCCCTTTCGCTCTCCCGCGACCGGGTATCGGAAGAAGATTCGCCTGTATCAATCCTGGCACCTGATCATCCGCTTGTTAAATATCCCAATCCGATACGCCTCACAGATTTCGATGGCTGGGTTCAGGAACGCGGTTTATACCTGCCCGATGAATGGGACGAGGCTTTTACCCCAATACTTTCTATGCACGATGAAGGTGAAGCACCTAAAAAGGGCAGTCTCCTTGTGGCGCCTTATGGCAAAGGCCATTATATTTATACCGGCCTTAGCTTTTTCCGGGAATTGCCGGCAGGAGTTCCCGGTGCCTATAAGCTATTCGCAAATATGTTGTCGATAGGGACATACAGTACAGAGAATGTTAATGCCGTTAAAGGATAGTATGGAAGATAAACTGGTCTGGAAGAAAGAATACACCCTGGTATTGGTTCTCAATACCCTTTATATTCTTATTTTTTATTTCGTGATGACCGCTTACACCTGATATGGGAGCACTGGATTGGATTATACTCGGTGGAACCCTGCTTTTTATTGTTGGCTATGGCGTTTGGCAAACAAGAGGCAGCCAGGATGTGGATGACTATCACCTTGCAAGGAACTCTTCCCGCTGGTGGACCATCGGCTTGTCTGTCATGGCAACACAGGCCAGTGCCATTACTTTTCTGTCGACCCCCGGACAAGCCTACCATGACGGAATGGGCTTTGTACAGTTCTATTTCGGTCTTCCGCTTGCCATGATCGTTATCTGCCTGGTATTTATCCCTATTTTCCATAGGTTGAAAGTCTACACAGCCTATGAATTTCTTGAAAACCGGTTCGACCTGAAGACGCGGTCGCTTACAGCCATCCTGTTCCTATTGCAACGGGGTTTGGCCGCGGGTATTACTATCTTCGCGCCTTCGATTATACTTTCGGCAGTACTCGGCTGGGACCTCAGGACATTGAATATAATTATCGGTATCCTGGTAATCATTTATACCGTATCGGGAGGCACAGAGGCGGTAAGGGTAACGCATAAGCAGCAGATGTTCATTATTATGACCGGGATGTTTATGGCTTTCTTCTTTATTCTTGGTTACCTCCCGGCTGATATAGACTTTGGGAAGGCTATGAAGATAGCCGGGGCAAGTGGGAAACTGGATATTCTGGACTTCGAGATGAATACCACCAGCAGGTATACTTTCTGGAGCGGCATCACCGGCGGTTTCTTTCTGGCACTGGCTTATTTTGGCACAGACCAAAGCCAGGTACAGCGGTATCTTGGTGGGAGATCCGTACGGGAGAGCCAGATGGGTCTGATTTTTAATGGTATCCTTAAAATCCCCATGCAGTTTTTCATCCTCCTGGTGGGTGTCATGGTCTTCGTATTTTATCAATATAACCCCTCCCCTTTGAACTTTAACCCCGCTGCAACGGTTGCGGTTATGGAATCAGAATATTCTGAGGATTACAGCCTCCTTCAGGAAAAACACCAGGTTATCGAGGAAGAAAAACGAATGGCCCAGGAAAATTTTTCAGAAGCGCTGGAGCTGAAAGAATACGATGCTATTATGGCGGCGGAAGAGCAAATCGGTAAAATACACGAGCAGGAAAAAAGCAACCGGGAGGCTGCCCGAAAAGTGATTGCAATGGCAGACAAGGTAGTGGAGACCAATGATAAGGACTATGTGTTTATCCATTTTATCCTGAACAACCTTCCGAGAGGACTTATAGGCCTGCTTCTGGCCGTTATCCTGTCGGCGGCCATGTCTTCCACGGCATCAGAACTCAATGCTCTGGGCACCATCAGTGCACTGGACCTTTACAAACGCAACAAAAAAGGCAGTTTTACCCAGGAACACTATGTTATGGCTTCTAAAGGTTTTACCCTTCTGTGGGGTGTTATTGCCATAATAATCGCCTGTGTGGCCGATCTTTTTGACAACCTGATTCAGTTGGTGAATATTATAGGTTCTATTTTTTACGGAAATGTATTGGGAATTTTCGTTCTTGCTTTCTTTTTTAAATTCATCAGGGGGAATTCGGTATTCATCGCTGCCATTTTTACCCAGATTATTGTTATAATAGGATGGTATTATGACTGGATGTCTTACCTGTGGCTGAACGCTTTCGGATGCGCCCTTGTGATGCTGCTTGCGTTTATCTTTGAAGGCTTCGACAGGATTTTACGCAGTCCAAGGCTGGAAGTATAAAAAACCCGGGCATTGCCCGGGTGTTACCTATATTGAGGTTAATTGTTTAAAGTGCTCCCCACTCCTTCAGGGAATCATTATTCAGCTTCACATAATCGCTGTTTCCGGCAGCTTCCGCTGCTGCCAGGGATTTTTTAGCCGCAGCGATAGCACCTTTCTTATCGCCCATTTTCGCATAGATAAGTGACTGCCTTCTCAGAATCCAGAATGCATCGCCATTCAGTTGAACGGCCTTATCTATCCATTCTTTCGCCTTCTGCAGGTCTCTTCCTTCTTCGTGATAGTAGGAGGCCGCAGCATAATAATCATTCCCGTCGGGGCCGTTCATTACCGTTTCGATGCTCTCTGTTGCCTTCTCAACGGTAGGAACTCCAAACTTAACACCTACATAAACGTTGGCCCATAGCAGGCCCAGGGTAGCCCCGTTATTATGGAGGTCATCTATTGTAATAGTAAAGGTTTCCACATCAACGGGCATGGTGTATACCTCGGCAGTGGCCTTAGCGGCTACTTTTGAATCCTCCCAGGTATCCGGGGTCCCTCCGTTGTCGGAGTCGGAATAGAAATAGACTTCCCAGGAGGTTTGTCCGGGTTTGGTAAAAAGTGCGTACGTACCTGCTTTAAGTGTTTGGTCGCCTATTGTTGTAACATCTGAGAAAGTAACTGTGGTATTTCGGTTGGCACCGGTCCGCCAGATCTGGTCGTAGGGAACCAGGTCACCGAAGATGGTCCTTCCCCGCATGGAAGGCCTGGAATATTCCACAGTTACCTCGGATAAACCTACCTGCTGTGTAAGCTTGGAAAAAGGGCTTGGCTGCGGGGTCATCAATTGAGCCTGCAACCCTGTTGCCATTAAGGCAGTGAATAATAATAAGGGTAATCTTTTCATCGTTTGTAAAGGTTTTTTAGTTTTAACAAAACTAGCCATAAACGGAGGTTGCCTTTGTTAAGGATTCCTTAAATAAGTAGCGGTGCGATGAAGTTCACCTTAGGATAAATGGTTTAGAAATAGTTTTCCCCTGCAGGTAAAAAGTAAGGTAATAAACCGAACTGGCTAAGGTGGAAAGATCTATGGGACTTTCTGTCAGGTTCGTGGCATGGGTAAAGTGAACACGCCTGCCATGCTGATCAAAAATAGCCATGCCGTAAACAGGCTCTTCCCTTTTTAGTTCGTATTCCAGGGCTTTTGAGCCATTGGCGCTGAAAATCACCAGTCCATCGCTTCCTGCGCCTTCATCAGGAAGCGGTTGCTCCCCGGGTGTTTGGTCATCGGTCGGTGGTTCCGCAGGAGGGGAATCCGGGTCAGCTGGTAAATCAATTACCGCATCCCCTGAATGGAAAGAATAAAGGTTGGCATCCAGGCTAATGGGAGGCGAACTACTGACGAACTTTTCAGAGGAAAGGTAATAGTTACCGGCATCTGTATATGTAATCCCTTCAATCTGTGCCAGACCTATTTGCAGCGTGGTCCTAAGGACTGTCCCTCCAAATGGGTTATTTATATCAAACTCGGGGATCCGTACCAAAAAAGGCTGCAGGAACCGGTTATAACCACAGAGGTATGCCACAGTGCTTTCCCTGTTCAGGACGGCCCCGGTTATAAGGCCATTTATTTCAAAACTGTCAAGAAACTGTGCACTATATGTGCCAGGGATAGCAGGCATCATATAGGCCCTGGTTCCGTTGCTTTGCCACTGCTTTGTAAAAACCAGCAGTTGTCCGTTGTTTACAATAAGAGCCTCAGCATCCCAGTCGCTGTTCTGCGTGGAAGAAAAGTCGTCCTGGTCCGAATAGGCATAGGATATTATTTCTGCATCCAGTAATTCGGATAAATCGTAATCGGCTTTAGAAATTCGGTAGATCTTAAGGTCCTTGCGGTTACCTGTATTATTGCCTATATCACCAACATATATGTAGTTTTCATCCTGACAGATATCCTCCCAGTCTGTATTAACGGCATTCCCTATCCTGATAGTCCTCACAACCTCCAGGCTGGTGGTATCCAGTTCATAAAGATGGGGGTCATTCCCGGAATCATTATGGGTTACAAATCGGCCGTTGTAAAAGATAAGGCCGGATGTTTCCGAGACCTCTTGTGGTAAAATCCCAATTAGCCGGGCATTTTGCTGAGCCGGAAGCATGAGTGGGTAAATAACCGATAAAAGGAATAGAATTCTTAACATGTATGCGGATCAGAAAAGGAAAGTTACAAAATGTGGTTGTTTTTGACTAATAATATCTGCCAGCAACAATTTATGACGAAAACTAGCACGCCATGCCCGTTTTATATTATCGGCACACTATGGCCGTTTTAACTATTTGTTTAACATTTTGTATTTTTAATTAAACGTTTTTGCGTGTACTTTTGTTCATATGAAAGTATATCAGCTTCATGCCAACCAATTCCTGCCGGTTACCCCCCGCATAGCCTGGGATTTCCTATCGGATCCTGAAAACCTGCAGCATATAACCCCTGTTCATATGAAGTTCCGCATCCTGGATTGCGCGAAAACACCGATGTATCCCGGGCAGATCATCCTTTACAGGGTGACCCCCTATCGGGGTTTTAACACATTATGGGTTACAGAGATTACACATATGGTTCCAGACCAATATTTTGTAGATGAACAGCGCTTCGGACCCTATTCGTTCTGGCATCATAAACATTTTATCCGTCCTGTGGAAGGCGGGGTTTTAATGGAAGACATTATAGACTATAAATTACTATATGGGCTGCCTGGCCAATTGCTTCACAACAGCCTGGTAAAGCCGCAGCTAAAACAAATCTTCGAATACCGTTCCCGGAAGCTTCAGGAGTTGTACGGACATTGGTCTGATAGTAAAGCTACAATAAGCTTTAAAACTTTTTAAATATGAGGAAGAACATCGTTCTGATAGGGGGTTCCCACGGCATTGGCCTTGCCATAGCAAAACAATTAATTCATAGACATGAGCTTTTTATCCTATCGCGAAGCCGGGAAGGCCCGGAAGGACTGCAGCTGAAACACCTGCCTTTTGATGTACAAAAGGATATGCCAGACCTGGCTGCCCTGCCTGAAACTATTGATGGCCTGGTTTACTGTCAGGGGTCTATTACCCTAAAGGCATTTAAAATGATAGATTCGGCTACCTTCAGGGAAGATATGGAGATCAATTATTTTGGGATCGTTAAAGTGGTACAGGCCCTGCAAAACAGGATGACAAATGGTTCCAATATGGTTTTCTTCAGCACGGTGGCCGTACAGACGGGGATGCCTTTTCACACCAGTATTTCGGCTGCAAAGGGTGCTGAAGAGGGGTTTGCAATGGCCCTGGCCGCAGAATATGCCCTCAAGGTACGGGTGAACGTGATAGCGCCTTCGCTGGTAAACACCCCTTTGACATACCGTCTGTTGAATAATGATATTAAGATGGCAAGAATGGCAGAACGCCATCCTTTGAAACGGGTGGGCGACCCTAAAGACATCGCGGATCTGGCAATTTACCTCCTGTCCTCTGAAAATCACTGGATTACCGGTCAGGTATTTGGAATAGATGGCGGGATATCAACACTTAATCTAAATTGAATTGAACAAGAGCGTATCATTATTCTGGTTCCGGAGAGACCTTCGCCTTGAAGACAATACAGCACTTTACACCGCTCTTAAAAGCGAACATCCTGTTTTAGCTGTTTTTATTTTCGACACTGAGATCCTGGAAGGGCTTCCGGAAGACGATGCCAGGGTAAGTTTTATTTACAATAAGCTACAAGATTTAAGAGACATTTTCCGCGATACATTTGGAAGCTCCATAGCCCTCTGCCATGGCAGGCCGGCGGAAGTTTTTGAAGGCATCCTGAAGGATTTTGATGTAAAGGCAGTTTATACCAACCATGATTACGAACCCTATGCCCGCGAAAGGGATGAAACCGTCTCCGGCTTATTGAAAACCCATGGTATAGTCTTCCATACCTTTAAGGACCAGGTGATTTTCGAAAAGGATGAAATCCTCAAAGACGATGGCGACCCCTACGTGGTCTATACCCCATATATGCGGAAGTGGAAAGCATCCTTTAAAACTATTGAATTGCCGGAGATCCTTCAATCAGCTTCCTATCCCGGACGGTTCCTGCAACAACAATTCACAAACCTTAGCCTATCCGCTTTAGGATTTAAGCCCTCCAAGGCGCAAGTCCCGGATTACGAGCTCAGTCCCGCACTTATAAGCAATTACAAGGACAAAAGAAACTTACCTGCAATGAATGGCACTACGCATCTGGGCCCTCATTTGCGTTTCGGAACAGTTTCTGTGAGGCAGGTGATTTCAAAGGTTTTAAAAGAAAAAAATGAAACATTGCTGAACGAAATGATATGGCGGGAATTTTTTATGCAGATCCTCTGGCATTATCCTCAAACTTTAAATGAATCCTTTAAAAAAAAATACGACCGAATCCCCTGGCGTAACAATTTGGACGAGTTTGAAAAATGGAAACAGGGAAAAACGGGCTTTGCTCTGGTGGATGCAGGGATCAGGCAACTTAACCAGACCGGGTATATGCATAACAGGGTGCGCATGCTGGTAGCCAGTTTCCTTTGTAAACATCTGCTAATTGACTGGCGCTGGGGGGAAGCTTATTTCGCAGAAAAGCTCCTGGATTACGAAATGAGCAGCAATGTGGGGAATTGGCAATGGGCTGCAGGCAGTGGGGCTGACGCCGCCCCGTATTTCAGGATCTTCAATCCCATCACCCAGGCGAATAAATTTGATCCTCACCTGGAATACATAAGGCAATGGGTCCCTGAATTCGGCACAGATGACTATGTTGATGAAATTGTCGACCACAAAACAGCCAGGGAACGATGTTTAAGCACCTATAAGGCTGCACTCGACTGATATCATGCGACCACTCGCGCGGAGGAATCCGGCAGCTTCGTATTATCTCGATAACTGTCTCTCCAACTCAGCTTGTTCGGCTACCCTGTAATTAAGAAGTTCCAAATATCGAAGGGCTTCTTTGTTCCTGTAATCAGTATAGGAGCGGGAGGCCCACTCGATAGCTTTTTCGAGATCTCCGTTAATTTCGCTGATGATCGCCATATTGTAGTTGGCCCTGCCAGCCACTTTTCGGCTCAGATGTAGCAGTTCCTGCTCCCATAAGCGGGCCGCACCTTCCCAGTCACCGGTCTGTGCCCGGCGCTTTGCGATCTCGAATTTCTCCGTACCTCGTACAAAATAATCTCTTGCTATCCGCTTTGTTACCGGACGGGTCCGCCAGGCATACTGGTTCCCGAGGTTTTTACTTTGTTCAATAACAGCTGCTTCCCTGCCAATCACGGCTTCCACAGCCTTTACAGGATTCAGGCCCTCTCCAATAGTGCTAATCTGCCTTTGGGAAGAAAACTCATCCAGAACCACTTTGTCATAAGGATCATAGATACGCCAACCATTTTTTATAAGGGTATGAAGGGTAACCTCATGGTAAGGTACATTAACCTTAATTCCAAGATTATTGGGTAAAGACCGGCTGGTCATCCGATACCCCGCCCTGGTATCCGTGTCGTAAAATTCGAGTACAAAAAGTGCATCAGCCTGATAGTTCTCGCACAGTTCCCTTACATAATCCCAATCAAGAGTGGCGGGGAAGACGCCCAGGCCTTTGCGTTCAAGCGATATACTGTCTATAAACACCACTTCCCTGAACCGGTCATCTGCACTAAGCTCATGCTTTAACTCCGAAACGGCTGCAAGCGCACCTTTGTTGTCGAGCTGCATCCCTTCCGCCGAAAGAATTCGGTCTATCTTGTCTATCCCCTCATGTTTTTCAGATGCCATACTGCGATTTATCACTGCAACCTTCTGAATTTTAGAGGAAAGAAAAACCGGGGCGGGCTCCGTTGCATTCATGGTAAGCCTGTTGGTTGCGCTACACCCACAAAGGAATATTATAAGGCCCAGCAGGCCGACACTTTGGTTAAGTTTTTTCATGGGACTTGAATAATAAGCGCCGGATAATTTAGGTCAGCGCATTTAAACTACTAATAATTAAACAGATAGAATGAAAAAAAATTGTGTTTATTGCCTGAATAATGTTCCCTGCTTAAGCTCAATTATGCCTTTTCCGGTAATTGTAATTAAGCCTCAACTATAGAAACCGTAGGATTGCTGCTGTCATTTTTACTATATTTAAAAAGTTATTAAATACCTATGATCGGAATAACGACAGTTCAAGGCCATGCTTCACTCACCGTTTTTCCATTAGGTGTTGATTATAAGGTCGAAGGCATTCATATTCGGCTCATATCCTTACGGATTCCGGCAACAATCTGCACCGATAGGACAAACAATAACCAGGGCATGTCACCAGCTCGATATGAATACCTTTGAAAACCTAAATAATATCCCTTTATGAAAAATATGCTATTTGCACTTGTACTCCTTTTCAGCCTGGCCGCTTTTTGCCAAAAGTTGAGCCCGGTGAAAAAAGCGATAATTGCTTCTGTGGAAAAACATGAAGCTGAACTTATTGCGATCAGTGATTCTATATGGAGCCTGGCAGAAACTGCATTTAATGAACAGCTATCCTCGGGCATCCTCGCAGATTATGCAGAGAAAAACGGCTTACAGGTCACAAGGGGCGTGGCAGGTATGCCTACCGCATTTGTGGCTACCTACGGATCCGGAAATCCGGTGATCAGCATCCTGGGGGAATTTGATGCCCTCCCTGGTATCTCCCAGAAAGCGCTGCCTGTAAAAGAACCCCTGAAAGACGGGGCTGCAGGTCATGGCTGCGGACATAATCTTTTTGGCACAGCCAGCCTGGGCGCCGCCATTGCGGTAAAAGAACTTATGGATGAAGGAAAGCTTAAGGGAACACTGAAATTCCTCGGAACCCCGGCAGAAGAAAAATTCTTTGGTAAGATCTGGATGGTGCGCGAAGGATTATGGGATGGTGTTGATGTCAACCTCAGCTGGCATCCCAGCGCCAGTACGGAAGCTGATGTACAAAGCAGCCTCGCACTGGTGGATTTCATGGTTGAATTCTACGGGCAGGCCGCACATGCTTCGGCTGATCCCTGGAACGGAAGAAGTGCAGCAGACGCCCTGGAGCTTTATACCACAGGAATTAACTATTACCGCGAACATATAAAACCTACAACCCGAATCCACTATCACATTATGGATGGGGGCCAGGTAGTGAATGTTGTTCCCGATTATGCGAAACTGTGGGTCCGGGTTAGGGATCCTAAACGATCGGAGATGACCCCTGTTTACCACCAGGTAGAAAAAATGGCCGAAGGTGCTGCCATTATGGCGAATGTAGATTATAAGATTTCCCTTATTTCCGGAATATATGAAACCCTTGTAAACCGGGCGGGAGGAGCAGCTATGCAAAAGAACCTGGAACTTTTGGGTCCCATAACATATACCGACCAGGAAATTGAATTTGGAAAAAAAATCCAGGAAGCAACCGGAAAGCCTCTAGTGGGCATGGATAGCGAAATAAAACCTCTTGAAGAAACCCTCGAAAGCCCGGGTGGAGGTTCTACTGATGTAGGGGATGTCAGCTGGAACGTGCCAAACATTAACCTCAGTGTTACTGTCGCTCCCAAAGATACCCCCTGGCATTCCTGGGCGGTGGTTGCCTGTGGAGGAATGAGCATTGGGCACAAGGGCATGGTCCATGCCGCCAAGGCACTTGGAATGACTATGGCAGATCTCTTTCAGGACCCGAAACTGGTACAGCAGGTAAAAGCCGAATTCTCAGAGCGCAAAGGGGAGGAAACCTATGAACCCATGATCCCCGAAGGGCCGCCTCCAATTGATGCCAACTGATATATAATAATAAAGTTTAAGTTATTTCTGAAAGTAAAAAATGTAATCCCCGAAACATTAGTCCACTTATCCAATTTTATCTATGATGACTACCTATGAGCTAAAAAACAACCGTATCAATAAACAATTTGAATTTCATATAGACGGCCTTATCCCGAAAGTGGAATATATCCGCGCACAAGACAGAATTTTTCTGACCCATACGGAGGTTCCGAAAGAACTTGAAGGCCGGGGAATAGGTTCCATCCTGATAGAAACAGTTCTTAAAGAAGTGGAACGGCAGGAACTTACTCTGGTGCCACTTTGCCCCTTTGTAGCGGGCTTTATCAAGGAGCATCCTGAATGGAAAAAATTAGTGCTGAAAGGAATAAATATTAAGTGATTATGGCCGAAAGAACAATTGTAAAGCGATATTCCAACGAGGAAATAACAGTGATCTGGAAACCGGAAAAATGTATCCATGCCGGGATATGCGTAAAAACCCTTCCAAAAGTTTACGATCCTGATACCCGCCCCTGGATAAAACCCGAAAATGCTTCCGGCCGGGAACTTCAAATGCAAATTGAAAAGTGCCCCTCCGGCGCCCTTAGTTATTCCCTGAAAAAACCGGAAAAGGATACGGACGCGGCTCCAAAGGGAATTATGCGTGTAGAGGTAGTACCCGGGGGCCCATTGCTTGTTCATGGTGAGATCGATATTGCCCTGACGAACGGCGTGCACGAGCACAGGATGAGATGTACGGCCTTTTGCCGTTGCGGCGCCTCATCCAATAAACCTTACTGCGACGGGACGCATAAATCCATGGACTTTGAACGGTAAACCGATAATAACTTAGTTTGCAAAGATGGATAAATCTGTAAAAAGACGTTTTCAACTTGGCTTTCCCTGGGAAACCCAGGATCCTTTCGTTTTTTGTGTATACCATCTGGATAATTATCCCAAAGGAAATGAACAAATGGGCCCCGCCGTATCCCTTGAAGGCAGGGAGCTTGGTAATGATTTTATCCAGAAAGACGGCTGGCGCATGTATCACGGCCATACTGTTCCTGGTTTTCCTGCCCACCCCCACAGAGGGTTTGAAACAATAACCATGGTAAACAAAGGCTTCTGCGACCATTCGGATTCTCTTGGGGCAGCAGGAAGGTTTGGCCAGGGGGATGTTCAATGGATGACTGCAGGCCGTGGGGTGCAACATTCCGAAATGTTCCCCCTCCTGAACTCCAGGGAGGAAAATACACTTGAACTATTTCAGATTTGGTTGAATTTACCGAAAAAGGGCAAATTTACCGAACCACATTTTAAGATGCTATGGCATGAAGATATCCCGGTAGTAACCCGCCAGGGAGTGCACATAAAGATCGTGAGCGGTAAATACCTGGACACCCCTGCCCCCCTGCCCGCTCCGGATTCATGGGCTTCTTCAGAGAAAAATGACGTGGCCATCTGGAGCATTAATATGGACCCTGGTTCCCGGTTTGTCCTTCCGCCCGCAACTGCAGGTGTTAACCGGACATTATACTATTATACCGGCGAAGACGTATATCTGGATGAGGAACCGCTATCCCGGGGAGTTGCCCTGGAACTGCATCCCCTGAGCGAACCCACCATTCAAAATAAAGAAGGTAACTCGCATTTCCTGCTGCTCCAGGGCAGGCCGATAAATGAACCTGTAGCCAGATACGGCCCTTTTGTAATGAATACCGAGGATGAAATCCAACAGGCCATGAAAGAATACAGGCTGACAAATTTCGGGGGATGGCCCTGGCCATATCCAGATAATGTTCATTCCAGGGAAAATGGCCGTTTTGCTTTATACCCCGATGGTAAACGGGAAGAAAAATAAGCCTGATTACGGAAAGCGCAATTGAATTAAAAATGCATAAACCGGGCACCCTTCAGTAGCAGTACGCAGTGACGGTAGGCAGGAAAGTGAAGTACGAAGTACAACGTTATCAGAGAAACAATATTTCCCTAACGCCTTCCCGGAATCAGGAACCCTTGCCTGCTTTCTTTCTGCAGGCAAAAGGCTTAAATTTAATTAGGGGTGGGGCTCAATACCCCCCTTTGTATACCTGTACTAATTTTTCACTTTTGAAATATGAAGTTGCCAAAGGAAGTAGTAGTCTATATGGCCAGAATGGAGTAAGAAGCCTTACTTGACATTGAACCTTGAACTTCATTGGTATCAGACCCGGGTAATACGAGCCCCTATTGCTCTTAACCTTGTATCTATATGCTCATAGCCCCGGTCTATTTGTTCAATGTTATGGATAATGGAGGTGCCTTTTGCAGAAAGCGCGGCAATCAGCAGGGCCACTCCGGCACGAATATCGGGGGAAACCATGGTGGTAGCCTTGAGTGTTGAATTAAAATCATGCCCGATTACAATGGCCCTGTGCGGGTCGCAAAGGATAATTTTTGCCCCCATATCTATGAGCTTATCCACAAAGAATAATCGGCTTTCAAACATTTTCTGATGAATGACAACCTCTCCTTTGGCCTGGGTAGCCATTACAAGTATGATACTCAGCAGATCGGGGGTGAGCCCGGGCCATGGCGCATCCGAAACCGTAAGGATAGAACCGTCTATATAATTTTGAATTTGATATCCCTCTTTATGCTCGGGAATATAGATATCATCTCCCCTTCGTTCGAGTTGTAAACCCAATTTCTGAAAAACCGGGGGGATTTGTCCCAGGTCGTCCCAGCTTACATCTTTGATGGTAAGCTCACTCCTGGTCATAGCCGCAAGCCCGATCCAGCTTCCAATTTCAATCATGTCGGGCAACATGGTATGGGTAGTGCCATGGAGTTTGTCCACGCCTTCAATGCTAAGGAGGTTAGATCCGATCCCGCTGATTTTCGCACCCATTCTGTTCAGCATTTTACACAGCTGTTGCAGGTAAGGTTCGCAGGCGGCATTATAAATGGTGGTTACACCTTCCGCCAGCACCGCGGCCATCAATATATTGGCAGTCCCTGTTACCGATGCCTCGTCGAGGAGCATATAGGCTCCTTTCAATTTTTTGGCTTCCACCCCGTAGAAATATTCCTCCCGGTTGTAGCGGAATTTTGCCCCCAGGTTGATGAATCCTGAAAAATGAGTATCGAGCCTCCTTCTACCTATCTTATCGCCTCCCGGTTTTGGAATATACCCTTTGCCAAAACGTGCAAGCAGCGGGCCGACCAGCATTATGGAACCCCGTAATCCGCGGCCATCTTGCTTAAAAGCGTCAGACTGCAGATAATCCAGGTTGATATCATCCGATTTAAAAGTGTACGAACCTTTACCTTTCTTTTGGATTTTAACACCCAGGTCTTCAAGGATGGCAATAAGTTTATTGACATCAACAATATCCGGTATGTTATTGATTGTTACTTCTTCCGCCGTTAGTAACACGGCACAAAGGATTTGCAAGGCTTCGTTCTTGGCTCCCTGGGGGGTGATTTCCCCATGGAGTTGAATGCCCCCTTCTATTCTGAATGTCCCCATCTAAAAAAGAAAATTTAAAAGCGTTTTTTACCTCTGGTATTGCTGCGCTGGCTCTTTTTCCCTGAGGGGGGCCTGACTGTTTTGGCGACCTTATTTTTTAGGAACTGCCCGCTGTCGGTTAAATTTTCACCGTCAGAGGCAAGGTCGATCTGCCCATCACTCAGTTCATAGAGATGATTGAAAATTACCGGGTCGTCAACAGTATCCTTATTCCAGTTGAGGTAACACTTTTTCATATGGTTGGCAATGGCAAGTTCCAGCCCGTCCCGCTTGTCGCCTTGTTCCCATTCAACTGCAACATCTATCATCCGCTTAATGTTGTTGCCGTAAAAACGATATTTGGGATGGTTCTGCGGATATTCCAGTGGTTCGGGGCGCTGCTGCAGCACTTCCTTGGAGGTTATAGGGAAGGGCGAATCTACATCGAGATTGAAGTCTGACATAATAAAAAGCTGGTCCCATAATTTATGTTGAAAATCGGGTACATCACGTAAATGGGGTTGAAGGTTACCCATTACACTGATGATAGCCTGTGCCACCCTGTTACGCTCATCCCTGTCTGAAATGGAAACACAATGGTCTACCATTTTTTGAAAATGGCGACCGTATTCCGGGATTATTAGTTTGCTGCGTTCTGTATTATATTCGAGGTTTTCTACTACGTTCAAATTGAAAAGTTTAAATGAAATTAGGTATTTTAGGAAGGATTAACGCCTTTGCAAAGTAACAAAATTCCGTGAGATTTACCAGTTTAAAGGGATATTACCCCTTCTACCTCCCCCACTACCTTGTACTTGTCTATTACTTCATCGGGGCCATTCAGGTTTACCGTTATGGAAATACTGGTATATTTCCCCTTACGGGATTGCCGTGACTCTATTACTGCACCCGTATTATCGAAGATACGGTGAATCCTTTCAATTTTTTCAGGATCCGTTGGCACTATAAATTTGTAAAGATAGTCGGATGGCCAGGACTGGGAATTCATCAATTCCACCTTGAGCCTGCTGTAAAATTCCTCCGATTTATCCTTGTCCATCCAGATATTTTTGCAAATATACAGCTATAATGGCAATTTTTTTAATGCTAGCGGCTATTCATTACTTTTGCCCAAATAAATGATTCATTGAACCCGAAAAGAGTTGTAATCACCGGAGGGCCGGGTACCGGCAAATCCTCGGTCATCCAAGAACTTGAAGCCTCAGGTCATTATTGCTTTCACGAAATAATTCGAAGTATGACTTTTGAGGCAAAAAAGGAAGCCGATCCCGGTTTATTTATTACTAATCCCCTGGCTTTTGTGTCAGACCCCTACCTCTTTAACCGGGAATTGCTTGAGGGTAGGCTGAATCACTTCAGGCAGGCCGCCGGGATTGATCGGCCTGTGGTATTTTATGACAGGGGCATCCCCGACGTCCTGGCATATATGGATTTTTTTACGCAAGGATATGGCCAGGAATTTGAAGAGGCCTGCAGGATTAACCGTTACGATAAAGTATTGTTGTTGCCGCCCTGGGAGGAAATCTATGTCTCGGATAATGAACGACTTGAAAGTTTCACAGAGGCTTTACAGATTCATCAGTATCTTACGGTAGCATACCAACGATTTGGCTACTCTCCGGTTTCGATTCCCGTGGGTCCTGTAAGAGAAAGAGTTGCACATATCCTGCTTGAACTAACACGGGAACAATATTTGTGAATGCAAAAGACGTCTTAAAGCGGTATTGGGGTTATCAGGAATTTAAAGGTTCCCAGCAACAGATCATAGAAGCGGTCTTAGGTCAGCGCGATGTCCTTGCACTCTTACCCACGGGTGGCGGTAAATCGGTCTGCTATCAGGTTCCCGCCCTTTTGATGGAAGGCCTTTGCATAGTAGTTTCTCCTCTTATTGCCCTTATCCAGGACCAGGTGGCATCCCTTAAACAAAAAGGCCTTAAGGCTGTAGCTTTAACCGGGGGGCTGCCGGCGGAAGAGGTCATTAACCTGCTCGATAACTGCCAGTATGGAAATTACAGATTTTTATACCTCTCCCCGGAACGCCTTCAACAACCTATGGTTCAGGAGCGCCTCTCCCGAATCAATGTAAATCTTATTGCGGTAGATGAAGCGCACTGCATCTCACAATGGGGTAACGATTTCAGGCCGGCATACCTGCATTGTTCCATTTTGCGTGACCTGATGCCAGAAGTTCCGATCATCGCGCTTACGGCAACAGCGACACGGGAGGTGGCCGCCGAAATAATGCAAAACCTCAGGCTCAATAGATGCATCACCTTTAAGGATTCATTCCTCCGGGACAATATCACATACAAGGTTCTTCAGGCAGAAGACAAAGATTACCGCCTCAGGCAGCTTTGTAAAACAAAAGCGGGTTGTGCCATTGTCTATGTACGGACCAGGCGCCAGTCTGAATCTCTTGCCACCAATCTCAATAAAATTGGATGCCCTGCCATTTTCTTCCACGGTGGTTTATCCCGTAAGGAAAAGGAAGCTAAACTGAAACAGTGGATGTCGTCTGGAGTTCGGGTTATGGTGGCCACCAATGCCTTTGGTATGGGGATCGACAAAGCCGATGTAAGATTGGTGATACATTACCAGATCCCGGACAGCATCGAAAATTATTTTCAGGAAGCCGGAAGGACCGGAAGAGACGGCCTGCCCGCGCAGGCCGTTTTACTAAGCAATGCCGCCGACGAAATACAACTCAGGAAACAATTCCTCGGCACCCTTCCGGACGTCGCCTTCCTGAAAAAACTATATAAAACCCTTAACAACTATTTTCAGATCCCCTATGGTACCGGGGAGAATACCACCCACAATTTCCATTTTAATTCCTTCTGTCAGACCTATAAACTGAATACCATGCTTACTTATAACGGTTTGCTTGCCCTTGATCAGCATTCAGTTATTTCATTATCCCAGAACTTTAAGCGCAAGACCATGGTAAGGTTTATTACTTCCAAAGAGCAACTCTGGAGCTATATGGGAAAACAGCAGGCATTGGCATCGCTAATCCAGGTAGTGCTGCGTACGTATGGTGGAATCTTTGATTTTGAGACAAAAATCAATACCTTAATGATTGCGGGTAAAGCCGGTACCAGGGAAGAAGACGTGTTACATATGCTGGATAGGCTACAAAAGGACGGGATTATAGAATACCAGGCGCAACTGGGCGACCTTGAATTAACATTTCTGGTGCCCAGGGAAGACGAACGAACCATTAATCTGTTTGCAACACAATTACGTAAGCATCAGGAAGTAAAGGTTAATCATATTGAACAAATGTTGGCATACCTCCGTAATACAAAACTTTGCCGGACCAGGCAGTTGCTGGCGTATTTCGGGGAGAACATGCCGATTGACTGTGGGAAATGCGATGTCTGCCTCGCCGAAAAGTCTGTTTCAGCCCGTGATATTAAAATGGTACGACAGGAAATCTTAACCTTGCTGCGTGATGCTCCCCTGTCTTCAAAGGCTATTGTTTCTTCGCTGGGCAATAACGAAGATACCGTCTTGTATGCCCTTCAGTTGCTGCTGGAAGACAGACAGATTGTAATTGGAGCCACTAACAAATATAGCTTATCCTAAAGGTTGATTCTTTGATTTGTTGATTCGTGGATTTGCCAGCCCGATTGCGCCAGCTTGCTGGCTGCAGCTGGGTTGATTTGAAAAATATCTTGAACCTCTTGAAACTTTAAACCCGGAACCCGGAACCCGGAACTGAGCCTAAGATCATCCGGACTTAATTAATAATAAAGACTACATGGAGGACTTGCGAATTGTATTTATGGGTACCCCGGATTTTGCTGTAGCTAGCCTGGATCGTCTGCTTAAAGGCGGCTATTCAGTAGTTGGGGTGATTACCGCTGCGGATAAACCTGCAGGAAGGGGTAGGCAGGTTCAAAGATCTGCGGTGAAAAAATATGCCCTTGAAAAGAAACTGCCCGTACTGCAACCGGAAAACCTGAAAAGCGAGGCCTTTCTGGATTCTCTGAGAAAACTGCGTGCAAACCTTCAGGTAGTCGTCGCTTTCAGGATGCTACCGCGGGAGGTATGGAGCATGCCGGAATTCGGGACCTTTAACCTTCATGCGTCCCTCCTTCCCGATTACCGGGGAGCAGCCCCCATCAACTGGGCCTTGATAAACGGGGAAACCAAAACCGGGGTCACTACTTTCTTTATAGATGACAAGATTGATACCGGAGCGATCCTCTTACAGGAAATGATTGCAACAGGACCAGATGAAACAGCCGGGGAATTGCACGACAAACTGAAGCAACTGGGTGCCAGACTGGTTGTGCAAACAGTGGAGCTTATTGCGGGAGGAAAAGCCATTTCCAGGCCGCAACAGCAAACATCGAATTTAATGAGTGCCCCTAAATTAAATAAGGATATTTGCAGGGTAAACTGGACACAACCACTCAGGCAGGTATATAACCTGATCAGGGGGCTGAGCCCGCATCCCGCGGCGTGGACAGTAATTAGGAACGGCGGGGATTTCATAGAACTGAAAATATTCAAAGCCCGGCCTGTTCCAGAGCCGCACACATTGAAGCCCGGAAAAATTGTGACCGGCAAAGGGGAATTGAAAGTGGCTGTACAGGGGGGGTATTTGGAACTTCTGGAATTACAGCTGGCGGGCAAAAGACGTTTGAGTGTAAAGGAAGTACTAAACGGGCTGAAACTTGATGAAAAGGCCTATATGTCCTGAAGCCCCATTGTTATTGGCCTGCATGAAAGGTAAAATTTTACTTACGTTATCAACAAACGTTTCAAGTTATCAACAAAAGCGCCGATTTCCCCTGATTTTACTTGCGTTAACCGCAAATCCGTATAAATTTGTTAAAGCTTTGATATATTAACAACAATTAATTTCATTACACTATGAACAAAACAGAATTAATCGATGCCATGGCAGCCGATGCTGGCATCACAAAGGCAGCAGCAAAGAAATCGTTGGAGTCATTTCTGGGAAATGTTGAAAAATCCCTGAAGAAAGGAAACCGTGTTTCTCTAGTAGGTTTCGGATCATGGTCAGTATCCAGAAGGAATGCCAGGGAAGGCCGCAATCCTTCAACAGGCAAAACCATTCAGATAAAAGCCAAAAATGTAGTTAAGTTTAAGCCTGGTTCTGATCTGAGCGACGCAGTTAACTAAGCCACCCTATTGAAAAATATACAAAGCACTTCCCTGGAAGTGCTTTTTTCGTTTAAAAGCATTTTAATATTTGAAGATTTATCTTATTTTTAGTTTATACACTGCTTGTTATGATAGGTCTGAAGCCTAAAAAAGGGAAATTGTTAATCGCAGAGCCTACATTAACCGGTGATGTATCCTTTAACAGATCTGTAGTCCTTTTGGCAGAACATAATGAGGAAGGTTCGGTGGGTTTTATCCTCAACAAACCTCTGGATTATGATATCAGTGACCTGATAGCAGAAATTCATGTCCCCTTCCAGGTCTTTAATGGTGGGCCTGTCGAACAGGATAACCTTTATTTTATTCATAAAGTACCCCATCTTATTGCGAACAGCGTGGAAATCTCTGATGGAATTTATTGGGGAGGCGATTTTGAGAATACTATAGACCTTATAAACCAGCGTACCATTACCAATAAGGATATTCGTTTTTTCCTGGGCTATTCAGGCTGGGCGTCCCTGCAGTTGGATCAGGAACTGCTATCAAAGTCCTGGATTGTGGTCCCTAACCAGTATGAGAGTGATATCATTGAGAAGTCAACCCACGCTTTCTGGAAGGAAAAAATGATGGAACTAGGGGGCGACTACCTCCTTTGGTCCAATGCACCCGAAAATCCAAGCCTCAACTAGCCAATCCGGGCAAGGGCGTTTAATTTACCAAGCAGGTCTTTTGCAACATCGTTTTTGAATATCGCTTTTCTGTACCGGGTTACCGTTCGAATTCCCAAAATGCTGTTAGTTAAGAAAAGTTCATCGGCATTTTGCAATTCAAATGGTGAAATAGAAGTCTCCTCAATCGTGTAGCCCTCAAGTTTATTCACAATTTCTATAAGTTTTTTCCTGATAATACCATTAAGGCATCCGTCTGATAAAGGGGGGGTGCGAAGATTAGTCCCCTTAACAAGGAAAAGGTTGGCGTTGAGAGCTTCGACCGCCATTTTACGTTGGTTTAGGAGTAAACAATTGGCGTAGCCGTTTTCCGAGCAAAAGATGCTACCTACCACCTGGAGGATTTTGTTGTTGGTCTTAATAGTAGAAAGGAAGTCTTCACTAAGATAGAAGTCTTTAAACAGTTCAATTTCATAAGGGGTTTCCTCCGAAATATAAAAGGGATTATCGAGGGGGTCTGCCTCAATTATCCAGGATACTTCCCGGGTTTCGGGAAGGTAAAGGCCCCCCGGTTGACGGTAAACAGTGAGCCGAATCCGGGCAGTTTTATGTTCCAGGCCTTTGGCTTTCAATGTCTTTTGTACCTGCGACTCGAGAAACTCCATTGTAAAATCCATCGGGATTTCCATTCGCAAGATGCGCATGGAGCTCATTAAACGCAGGTAGTGGTCTTCCCAGAAAACCAAGCGCCCGCCTAAAGACCGCATGGTCTCAAAGAGTGCATCCCCGTAACGCAGCCCGCGGTTAAAATGATCCAGGAAGGGAGTGCCGTTCCCGAGCAGGGTGCCATCGCTGTTAACCATAAAAAAGCCTTGAAAAATCAAGGCCAAATATAAGGTTAATTAGTCAATCGTTCATTGTGAACCCAGTACCTGCTTAAGGTCCGACACCTGGTTTTTCCATAGCAGTTTGGATTCTTCCACTTCATCCTCCTCAGCAAAATCTGTTATGAAAAGGGAAACATCCTTGGTGATCTCATCTACGATGATCTTCATTTCGAAATAGCTATCGTCTTCGTTTTCAGACCAGCTGAAGCGAACAAACTCATCGCTTTTCCGTTTAAGCAGCTTTGCCTCTTCTTCGGAACTTTCCCAGATAAAATTAAATAACTCGCCCCTTGAGTTTACATTATCGGCAAACCACTCAGACAGGCCGGAAGGGGTTGAAAGGTATTGAAAGAGCAACTGGGGGGAAGCCTGTATTACAAATTCGAGTTCATATTTAACTTTATCATTCATTCAATTGCATATTATTCGAGACAATATATAGATTTATAAATGATAAAAAAATAATTGCCCGGGTATTTTTTAAGGGGGCAGTTTTGATGAACAGGAAATTAAATTCTATATTTGCAGCCCTTTAAAAACCGGATTGGGAGGTGACTCAGGTCATTTTCATGCTATGCCTGTTATTGGCAGGAAAGCTTGAAGCCAGGTCCCGGTCAGCAAAAAGGGACAGGATTCATATTCCTTATTCAGCAATGCGTGTATTTTTGTTTAGTGAGGTTGCTCAGGTGGTCCTGACTTGAAGCTTCGCAGTCATCAGGATGCCGTTTCCGCAAGCGGAAATCGACATTAGAGTGCGGGATTTGTGAGGTGATCAGTAACGATTATCTTTATTCAACAATGGCGAGGTAGCTCAGGTGGTTAGAGCGCAGGATTCATAACCCTGAGGTCGGGAGTTCAAGTCTCCCTCTCGCTACATAAAAAAGACAACCCTAGGGTTGTCTTTTTTGCTTATGGAAATCGTTGTATACATAATTATATTCGGAAAATTATGGTAAAACATAAACAGGCTTTACCTCTGATCTCATTAATAGAATGCGGTCTCACAATCGGTTTGCCACCAAAGGATTTACCTATAAATATCGGCCCTGGATAGTGGTGTATCTCGAATGGTTTTCCAATAAAAAAGAAGCTATGGAAAGGGAATGGTTCTTAAAAT
>CAYSVQ010000078.1:0-11999 GCA_964434565.1 uncultured Flavobacteriaceae bacterium
GAGTGCTTCAAATACATTACCGTGTATGTTCTCACCGAAGTGGGTCTTTGGTATTTTGCTTTCCACATAATGTATCAGGTTAAGGTCTTTGCCAAGTTCGTTAAGGTGCTTTCTGCTTACGATTTTCGATCTCATTTTTGTCAGGTAACCTTCGTCTCCGGCCGGTACTTCCTTATAGAGATGTTTGGAAATTATGGTGCCAAGCATGGAATCGCCCAGAAACTCCATGCGTTCATAATTCATTGGATTGCCGAGTTTGTCTTTCTGGTTGGCTGAACGGTGCAGGAAGGCCTTTTTATAAATCTCAAGATTTTTTGGTTTAAACCCCAGGATCCTGGTAATTCCCAAAAAAAAATCCCCATCCTCCTTCGAATGGGAATTGAATATATTGCCTGGGAACGTCATTTTTGTACTCAGCTGATTTTTTTGAACAGGATGCAGGCATTGTGGCCTCCAAAACCGAAAGTATTACTCATGGCAACCTTTACTTCCCGTTTTTGGGCTTTATTCAGGGTAAGGTTTAAGGAAGGGTCTATGTTATCATCCACAACCGAATGGTTGATTGTAGGAGGTACAAGGCTATGCTCCATTGCGAGGATGGAAGCGATTGCCTCAATGGCACCGGCAGCTCCCAGCAGATGCCCCGTCATGGATTTGGTGGAGTTTATATTGATTTCGGGAGCATGTGCCCCGAAGACCAGGGAAATTGCCTTAAGTTCGGCTACATCGCCCAGCGGCGTGGAAGTCCCGTGGGTATTGATAGCGTCTACTTCTTCAGGATCCACCCCTGCGTCCTTTAGGCAATTCTGCATGACCCGTACCACCCCTATACCCTCCGGATGGGGGGCGGTCATATGGTAGGCGTCACTAGAAAGCCCTCCCCCCGCGACTTCAGCATAAATCCTGGCACCTCTGGCTTTGGCATGTTCATATTCCTCCAGGATTAACGCGCCTGCTCCCTCACCCAGCACAAAGCCGTCTCTGGTTGCGTCGAATGGTCTGGAGGCGGTCTCAGGGCTGTCGTTTCGTGTAGAAAGGGCATGCATGGCATTAAATCCTCCCATGCCTGCAATGGTTACGGCTGCCTCACTCCCGCCAGTCACAATAACATCACAATAACCCAAACGTATATAGTTCAGGGCATCTATCATGGCATTGGCCGCTGAAGCGCATGCGGATACCGTGGTATAATTCGGGCCCATAAAGCCATGCTTGATGGAGATATTACCGGGGGCAATATCGGCGATCATTTTTGGGATAAAAAAAGGATTGAACCTCGGGGTTCCGTCGCCCGCGGCATAATTGAGCACTTCGGTCTGGAAAGTTTCCAGGCCGCCTATCCCGGCCCCCCAGATGACTCCTACACGGAACTTATCGATCTTATCGAGGTCGAGCCCGGAATCTTTAATTGCCTCATCCGAGGAGACCAGCGCATATTGTGCAAACCTGTCGAGTTTTCGTACTTCTTTGCGGTCAAAGAAGTCCTCAGGGTTGTAATTTTTTAATTCACAGGCAAATTTGGTCTTGAACTTCTCAGTGTCATAATAGGTGATGGGAGCCGAACCGCTCTTCCCACTCTTCAATCCATCCCAGTATTCCTTCAGGTTGTTCCCGATAGGCGTAAGAGCGCCCATACCCGTTACTACAACTCTCTTTAACTGCATTGAACCAAATTTTAGATGATGCTCTAAATTCGTGAAAATTAAAAAAATTATCCATGCAGTACGACCACCGCATGGATAAATAATGAGTTTCCTGTTATATCATATATCTATTTGGCTTCCTCTATATAGCTTATAGCCTGGCCCACGGTTGCAATATTTTCTGCCTGATCGTCGGGGATCTGTATATCAAATTCTTTCTCAAATTCCATAATCAATTCCACGGTGTCCAATGAGTCGGCCCCGAGGTCATTGGTAAAGCTGGCTTCTGCCACAACTTCGTTTTCGTCTACCCCCAATTTATCTACAATGATTGCCTTTACTCGTGATGCAATGTCTGACATAATTTATTGGTTTTAAAATTTAAATCGATGGCAAAAATAGCAAACTTTGTCTTAATAAAGCTTCCTGGCCTTAAATTGTGATGTAATTTAATAAATTTAAACGCAAGACCTGTATTTTCGCCAAAAATTTATTTAGCCAGAAGCCCCTCCCGCTGTTGATGAAAAAAATTATACTTTTTGCATCCGGATCCGGTTCCAATGTGGAAAACATTATCAACTACTTTACGGGCAAGCCCGAAGTATCCGTAGGTGCCGTACTAACCAATAATAAGCATGCCGGGGTCCTGGAGCGATGTGATCGCCTGAGGGTAAGCGCCCTCTATTTTAACCGGCAGGCCTTTTACCATTCCGACGTGGTTTTTGGAGTGCTGCAACACCTGCGCCCCGACCTCATTGTACTGGCGGGATTTCTTTGGAAGTTGCCGGAAAACATTGTAGTGGCATATCCCGGCAGGATTATTAATATACATCCTGCCCTGCTGCCAAAATATGGGGGGAAGGGAATGTATGGCATGAAGGTTCATCAGGCAGTTCGGGAGAGCGGAGACCGAGAAACAGGGATTAGCATTCATTACGTAAATGAGCAATATGATGAAGGAACTATTATCCGGCAGGTAAAATACCATATTGAGGATGCGGATACGGCAGAATCCATTGCTGAAAAAATTCACGCCCTCGAATACGAGCATTATCCGAAAGTAATCGAGCAATTACTGCAGCGGGCATGACTAACAAAAAAATCGCGAAATACTATGTTGTCTGGAAAGGCAAAACCCCCGGGGTCTATGATTCCTGGGAAGCCTGTAAGCGCGAGATTGCCGGGATAAAGGGCGCCCTTTACATGGCCTTCCCCGGCAGGAAGGAAGCCGAAAAGGCTTACAGGGGCAACTATCAGGCGTTTATGGGTAAACGAAGAAAAGAACCTTCGCTTTCCGCCGGGGAGCTAAAACGTATCGGAGAACCTGATTATCATTCCATTGCAGTTGATGCTGCCGCCAGTGGAAATCCGGGTAAGATGGAATACAGGGGTGTTGATACCCGTACAGGACGACAGTTATTTAAACAGGGGCCATTCCCGGAAGGCACCAACAACATAGGAGAATTCCTGGCTATCGTACACGGGCTGGCATATCTCAAAGAACAAAAAAGCGACCGGGTGATCTATTCTGACTCCCGAACGGCAATGGGCTGGGTCAGGAAAGGAAAGTGCAATACGAAGCTTGCGGCCAGCCCAGCAAATCATAAGCTTTTCGATCTGATCGACAGGGCGGAAGACTGGCTGGCCAGTAATTCCTATACCACCCCTGTTGTTAAATGGGAAACCCGGGCATGGGGGGAAATCCCCGCTGACTTCGGCAGGAAATAAGACAGGCTTTTTTAGTTGCACAATAGGCTGTACGTGGCGATCTAAAACCGTATATTTGCACCAAATTTTCATACTGCATGAGTAAACTCTTGATTGTAGGTACCGTGGCATTTGATGCTATTGAAACCCCTTTCGGGAAAACAGATAAGATCCTGGGCGGTGCGGCCACCTTTATCGCCCTTGCCGCAGCACGATTCGAGATAGACGCGGCAATCGTATCAGTAGTAGGAGAAGATTTCCCACAGGAATATCTCGACCTCTTTCTGGAAAAAAAAGTGAATATAGACGGAATAGAAATCATTAAAGGTGGCAAAACCTTTTTCTGGAAAGGCAAATACAGAAACGACCTTAATACCAGGGATACCCTTTTAACTGAACTGAATGTACTGGCCGATTTTAATCCCGTGGTCCCGGAAGCCTACAGGGATTCGGACGTGGTAATGCTGGGGAATCTGCACCCGGATATTCAGATGAGCGTGATCCGGCAAATGAAGGACCGCCCAAAACTTCTGGTGCTCGATACCATGAATTTCTGGATGAACAACACTCCTGAGGCATTAATGCTGGTAATTGCGGAAGTGGATGTCCTTACAGTAAACGATGAAGAAGCCAGGCAACTGACCGGGGAGTACTCCCTGGTGAGGGCAGCAGCGGCAATACAAAAAATGGGCCCGGATTATGTTGTTATCAAGAAAGGTGAGCATGGTGCGCTCCTCTTTCACAGGCAGAATGTTTTCTTCGCCCCCGCCCTTCCCCTGGAGGAGGTTTTCGACCCAACCGGTGCCGGCGACACCTTTGCCGGTGGATTTACAGGATATCTGGCCGAGACAGGGAACACCAGTTTCAACAATCTAAAAAACGCGGTTATCCAGGGTTCTAATCTTGCTTCCTTTTGTGTGGAGCGTTTCGGGCCGGAACGGATGACGGCATTAACACAGGAGGAGGTTGAATCCCGGTTACTTCAGTTTAAAGAATTGACACAATTTGATATTGAGTTGCGCTAATGCCCTGTCTTTACGGGGCTTTTTTAATTATACCCAACATGAGTGATGCGATAAAGCATGAATGCGGCATTTCACTGATTCGTTTACTGAAGCCGCTGGAATATTACAAGGAAAAATACGGTACAGCATTTTACGGGGTAAACAAGATGTACCTTATGATGGAAAAGCAGCATAACCGAGGACAGGATGGCGCTGGTTTTGCAAGCATAAAACTCGATATGGCGGCGGGGGAGCGCTATATGAGCCGGGTAAGGTCCGTTGAGTCGCAACCCATTCAGGATATCTTTACACAGATCAACCAGAGGATCAATGACACATTCAAGGATTTCCCCGAAGTACGGGAGAATGTGGCACTTCAGAAAAAGCATATCCCTTATATTGGAGAGGTGATGCTTGGACACGTACGTTATGGTACTTTTGGCAAGAACAGCATAGAAAACGTACACCCCTTTCTCAGGCAGAACAACTGGATGCACAGAAACATTATCGTGGCCGGGAATTTTAATATGACCAACGTTGGTGAACTTTTTGATAACCTGGTGCAACTGGGGCAACACCCCAAGGAAATGGCAGATACCATTACCGTAATGGAAAAGATCGGGCATTTCCTGGATGATGCCGTAGCAAAGCTTTACAAGCAGATTAAAAAAGAAGGATATTCCAAAATGGAGGCCTCGCCCCTGATTGCTGAACGGCTGAAGATAGCCAAGATTTTGCGGAAGGCATCCAAAAACTGGGACGGCGGCTATGCCATGGCAGGCCTGCTTGGCCATGGTGATGCCTTTGTGCTGAGGGACCCGGCAGGTATAAGGCCGGCATACCATTACCAGGACGACGAGGTTGTTGTGATCGCCTCCGAACGGCCCGCCATACAAACCGTATTTAATGTTCCGTATGAGGAGGTAAGTGAACTGGAGCCGGGCCATGCGATTATAATCAAGAAGGATGGCAGGGTAAGCACCGAACAAATCCTGGAACCTGCCGAAAGGAAAGCCTGTTCCTTTGAGCGAATCTATTTTTCACGCGGGAACGACAAGGAAATTTACGAAGAGCGCAAAGAACTGGGGCGGCTTTTATTCCCGCATATCCTGAAGGCCATAGATTCGGATTTGAAAAATACCGTGTTCTCTTATATTCCCAATACCGCAGAAATATCCTTTTTCGGAATGGTTAAGGAGGCCCAGAATTACCTCAACAAAAAGAAAGAGGAACAGATCCTTGCCATTGGTTCGGGCATCACCAGTGAGGAACTGCATAAAATACTCGAAATAAGGCCGAGGATCGAAAAGGTGGCCATTAAGGATGCCAAACTCCGAACCTTTATCACCCAGGACAGCAGCAGGGACGACCTGGTCACACACATTTATGATATAGCCTACGGATCCGTAAATACCAATGATAACCTTGTCATCATCGATGACAGCATTGTTAGAGGGACCACCTTAAAGAAAAGCATCCTGAAAATGTTAGACAGGTTGTCGCCCGGGAAGATCATTGTTGTCTCCTCCGCCCCTCAGATCCGTTATCCCGACTGTTATGGCATAGACATGGCCAAACTGGAAGATTTCATTGCCTTCCGCGCCGCCCTGGAACTTCACAAAGACCGCAATACAATGGCAGTTGTGGATGATATTTACCAGAAATGCCTGCTGCAGGTCCATTCAAATGATAAAGATGTAATCAACTATGTTAAGGAATTCTATGCGCCCTTCACAGCCGAGGAGATCTCAATAAAGATAGGGGAACTCCTTAGCCCGAAAGATGTAAAGGCAGAAGTACAAATCATATACCAGACCATCAGCAACCTGCACCAGGCCTGCCCCAAAAATCTTGGCGATTGGTACTTTACGGGGAACTACCCAACTCCAGGCGGAAATAAGGTAGTTAACAAGTCTTTTATTAACTTTTATGAAGGAAAAAACGAAAGGGCATATTAAACAAAAGCCCGGTGAATTACATCTTTTTGTGTATTTCATCGACAATACCTGCATTTTGTCGGGTTTATAGCCAGATAGGTTGAATCCCGTTTACATTAGACCTGCCATAGCATAAGTAGGTTAAGTTCATGGTAAGATTTGGGGCAAAAAAGGTGGAGACTTCTCCACCTTTTTTATTTGATGGAAGCCGTACCATTCAGAAAGGTGCGTATACTTCACGATTCTGCCCGGCTGCTGATTTCCTCTTTTACAAATTGCGCTTCCCGGGGATTCTGGCTTATTTTTTTACTGCCAGGGGCCAAAAGAGCATTTCAACCGAAATTCCATTCGTTCATCCAAAACCTTTTCGGGCAACTAAGCTTTGACTTACATTTGGAAGACCATAGCATAAGTAGGTTAAGTTCATGGTAAGATTTGGGGAAAAAAGGCAGGGGTAAACCCTGCCTTTTTTATTGCTGAATATCAGTTCCTTATCTTATTCCCCCCTCCTTTCCCGCAGAAATTAAGTGGTATTAAACATAAAATTTCCTAAAATTTCTTTGTTATTTCCCACAATCCCAGTAATTTAGTAGTGCCATAGCATAAGTAGGTTAAGTTTATGGTAAGATTTGGGACGAAAAGGGTGGAGGCTTCTCCGCCCTTTTCTATATCCGGATTTGTCGAAAAGTGGATTTATGCAGAAACTTCAATGTCTCCCATGTAAACGAGAACCAGCCGTCCGGGTCCACCCTGGGAGATTCTTAAAACACAATAAGGAGCCAATGGTTTTTTTCGATATCGGGCCTGCAATCCATGAATAATATTGTAAGGTAACATGATCATCCTCCCTCTTTGGTTCAGCAGCCGGGACTTATTGAAAAAACAAGCCCCGCAATGTTGTCCGGGGCTTATTACAGAAGGGGATCCCTTCCGGTGATTATTTATTAGCCTTGTACAATTCGGCCACCTTATCCCAGTTTATTACATTAAAGAAGGCATTAATATAATCAGGTCTGCGATTCTGATAGTGGAGGTAGTATGCGTGTTCCCATACATCAAGCCCAAGGATAGGATGCCCCCCGCAACCGGTCTCCGGCATTAACGGATTGTCCTGGTTAGGGGTAGAACAAATTTTAAGGCTCCCGCCTTTATGGACACAAAGCCAGGCCCAGCCTGAGCCGAAACGCGATGCGGCAGCAGCGGAAAATTTATCTTTAAACCCCTGTAAAGAACCGAAGGCGTCTTTAATGGCATCCGTCAGGGGTGCAGCAGGTTCGCCTCCCCCGTTTGGCGACATCATTTCCCAGAACAATTTATGGTTATAATAACCGCCGCCATTATTGCGCACTGCGGAGTTAGACATGTCGAGATTCTTCAAAATTGCTTCGATCGATTTCCCGGCAAGTTCAGTACCTTCAATGGCTTCATTGAGTTTCGTGGTATAGCCGTTATGGTGTTTTGTGTGATGTATCTCCATGGTCCTGGCGTCTATATGAGGCTCAAGGGCATCATAGGCGTAGGGTAATCTTGGTAGTTCAAATGCCATATTAATATTGTTTAAAGGTTTATATTGTGTGTTGACCAAATCTAAGGATTTTAACAAACATATAGCCCTAATTATTTGTTAAGAACCCCGCGGGAATCCTTATTTTGCAACTAAAAACAAGTGCCGCCCAGTCCCTATACCATATACAGTGCCTCTGCCGGTTCGGGCAAGACTTCAACCCTGGTTAAAGAGTACCTGAAAATCATTCTGGATCCAGGACAATCTGCTAAATTCCGACAGATTCTTGCTATTACCTTCACCAACAAGGCGGTTAACGAAATGAAGAGCCGCATCCTCGACAGCCTTTTCTCCTTCAGCCTCTCAACTACCCCTGATAAGGGTTCCCATATATTCGGTGAGATCTGTAAAGATCTCGGCATGAGCCCTGAAGATTTAAAAGCGAACGCGGGGAAAGTCCTCAGGGAATTATTACATAACTACGCCTTTTTTGATATCTCGACCATAGACAAATTCACCCACCGGCTTATCCGTACCTTTGCAAGGGACCTGAAACTTTCCCAAAATTTTGAAGTGGTTTTAGACACCGACCAGCTGCTGGACGAAGCCATTGCCAGGCTCCTGGCTAAGGCAGGAGCCAACCTCCGGCTGACCGATGTACTAATAGCATTTGCAATTGAAAAGACAGACGACGACCGGAGCTGGGATATAGGCTACGACTTGTTTAAAACAGGAAAATTGCTATTCAACGAAAATCACCAGGACCATTTAAGGCTGCTCGAGGGAAAAGACCTGACAGCTTTCGGGGAACTTAAAACAAATATTCGTTCAGGAATTTTCAAAGCCGAAGAAAACATGCGCCTCGCGGCAGCTGAGATCCTCCAATCCATGTCAGACAACGGATTGGTAAGGAAAGATTTTACCGGGGGATGGCTCCCTGACTTTATGACGACTATTGGCCACGGTGATTTCGGAAAGGTAAATTACAATGCCGGTTGGAAGAAGAATTTCGACCTCGAGGTTCCTTATAACAAAAATTGCCCCGATACCACAAAAGCCCGAATAGACCAACTCCTGCCGGCCTGGCGGAGTATATTTAAACAGATAGAACAGTTGTATTACCATAGAAGCCTCCTTCTGAACGCCTACAGAAACCTGGTACCCCTTACTATTCTGAATGCTATAGACAGGGAAGTGAAAGAGCTGCAAAAAGAAAGGGACCTGCTGCCCATCTCATCGTTCAACAGCCTGATAGCCTCAGAAATCAAAAACCAGCCTGCACCCTTTATATATGAACGCCTGGGGGAGAAATACCGCCACTACTTTATAGATGAATTTCAGGATACTTCTCTAATGCAATGGCAGAACCTTATCCCGCTAATCGGGAATGCCCTCGAAAGTTCTGATGCCCGCGGAAACCATGGCACACTTTTGCTTGTTGGCGATGCCAAACAGGCCATTTACCGTTGGCGGGGTGGCAGGGCCGAACAATTCCTTAACCTTGTAAATCAACACAGCAGCCCTTTTACTGTACGCCCGGAGGTGGAATTCAAGCCATCTAATTACAGAAGTCATGAGCAGATTGTAAGTTTTAATAACGACTTCTTTAACCACGTAAGTGCCTTCCTGGAAAACGATATTTATCGCCAACTCTATACAGCAGGCAGCAACCAACAGCCTAACCAGAAGAAAGGGGGCCTTGTACAGTTGGAATTCATCGCTTCCGGGGAAATGTCCAAAGATGAACTATATTGCGGGGCAGTATTCCGGCAGATACAAAATTTAGCGGGGTCGGGTATTGCATACGGTTCCATATGCATCCTCACAAGGACCAGGGCACAGGGGATTAGCCTTGCCGATTACCTCCTGCAAGAGCAGGTCCCTGTCATTTCCTCGGAAACCTTGCTCCTGCAGCGCCACCCAAAAATAGATTTCCTGATTGCCCTGCTGCAATACAGCCAGCAGCCGGCAGATCGCAACGCGGCTTATAAAATTCTGTATTACCTGTCTGCGGCAGCAGAGAAGCATCAGGTTATAGCCACCCATCTGGAAAACCCCTGTGGCTTTCTCCGGGAACAATATGACTTCGAAACAGACTACTTAAGGCATGCCACGGTTTACGACGGCCTGGAATATGCCATCCGTTGTTTCGCCCTGGCGGAACAATCCGATGCCCATCTTACCTTCCTGCTTGACGAAGTTTACGGCCTGGAACAAAAGGAAGGCAGTAGTATTCCTGTTTTCCTTCAGTACTGGGAGCAGCACAAGCATAAGTTAAGCATTGTTACCCCGGAAGCCATGAATGCCATAAGGATCATGACCATTCACAAGGCTAAGGGCCTGGAATTCCCAATCGTTATTTACCCCTATGCCAATACAGACATATGCAGTTCCCGCAGGGAAAAGGACGCCTATATCTGGATACCCGCAGACCCAATCAAGTTTGGGGGCTTCAGTGAACTGCTCCTCAGCAAAAAGAAAGAAATGACGTCCTATAACGAGGCCGCCGCCCAACTTTATAATGAAGAGCAACAGAAGTTGGCGCTCGATGCCTTTAATCTGCTTTATGTAGCTTTAACACGAGCTGAAAAGGCATTGTTCATTATTTCGGAAAGAGACCTTGATAAAGGCGACAACCCAAAATCCGGCAATTTTTCGGGCCTGTTTATCAAATACCTAATGTCAAAGGGTCTCTGGGATAAAGAGCTTCTCACATATACCTTTGGGGACCTGCCTGCTGCTAACGGCAGCAGACCAATCGCCGGAGGCACTGTTATGATCCCGCATCAATATTCCTTTAGAAACAGGCCTGAATTCCGTATCATTACAAGGTCTGGGATGCTCTGGGACACGGCCAGGCAGGAGGCTCTCAGCCGTGGAAACCTGCTTCATGAGCTTATGGGCGGGGTAGTAAGCGGGGAGGATATTGAAGAAGCCATCGCGGCCATGCTGCGAAAGGGGATGATTACCCCCGCGGAAACCGCTGATTTATCCACTACGGCCAGCAGCATCATTAACCATTCTTCCTTGTCTCCTTTTTACAGGAAGGGGTTGTTGGTAAAGAATGAATCGGAAATCATTACAGGGCAGGGAACAGTATTGCGTCCGGACCGGCTTGTGATCAGGGGCAAAAAGGCTACCCTGATAGATTATAAAAGCGGAAATCAGCATCCTGCTTATGCTTTTCAGCTTCAGGCTTACGCGGAGGCCCTGGAAAATATGGGCTTTGAGGTCGAAAACAGGATTATTGTGTACCTTAACGAAGGTGTGAATCCACAATTCATTTAATATATGTACGGTAAAATCAAAGAATACTTGCAGGACGAATTAGCCTCCATCAGGGAGGCAGGACTATATAAGGAAGAACGGATTATCACTTCTCCCCAGGGGGCGGTCATTACCGTAGCTCCGGGAAAGGAGGTGATTAATTTCTGCGCCAATAACTACCTGGGCCTCTCATCCCACCCCGAAGTAATAAAGGCGGCAAAGAAGGCCCTGGACACCCGTGGATTCGGGATGTCATCGGTAAGGTTTATCTGCGGGACGCAGGATATTCACAAAGAACTGGAAAAGAAAATCGCGGAATTCTACGAAACTGAAGATACCATTCTGTATGCGGCAGCCTTTGATGCCAACGGAGGTGTTTTTGAACCCTTGTTCACTGCTGATGATGCGATTATTTCCGATTCGCTCAATCATGCCTCCATAATAGATGGTGTGCGGCTGTGTAAAGCCAAACGGTTTCGATACGCGAATGGTGATATGGCTGATCTTGAAAAGCAATTAATTGAGGCTGACAGGCAAAAAGCCAGATTTAAGATTGTAGTGACAGACGGGGTATTCTCCATGGACGGCCTGGTGGCCCCCCTAGACAAGATTTGTGACCTGGCGGACCAATACGACGCCCTGGTTATGGTAGATGAGTGCCATGCCGCCGGGTTCATAGGCGAAACCGGGCGCGGAACCCCGGAGGAGAAAGGCGTAACAGGCCGTATTGATATCATAACCGGCACTCTTGGAAAAGCCCTTGGCGGGGCGATGGGCGGATATACCACCGGTAAGAAAGAAATCATAGAATTACTGCGCCAGCGGTCCAGGCCCTACCTTTTCTCGAACTCCCTGGCACCTGCGATTGTAGGGGCTTCCATAAAAGTGTTTGAAATGCTGGAAAAAGATCCTACCCTTCGGGATAAGCTTAAGGAAA
>CAYSVQ010000079.1:0-4208 GCA_964434565.1 uncultured Flavobacteriaceae bacterium
TATTGGTTATCTTGGTTACCTGCCCTGCCCCATTACAGTTGGGGCATGTGTTATAGGTAACGCCGGGTGCCTGTACTTTACGTCTTACTTTAACAAGCTTTTCTGCCCCGTGTGCTACTTCCTCCAGGGAGAGTTTCACCCGTATCCTCAGGTTACTCCCTTTTATCCGCCGCTGCCCGCCGCTAAACCCGCCAAAACCGCCAAAGCTTCCACCGAAAGCGCCACCGAAAATGTCGCCGAACTGGCTGAAGATGTCTTCCATATTCATACCTCCGCCGCCAAAACCGCCTCCTTCGAAGGCAGCATGGCCAAACTGGTCGTAACGTGCTTTTTTGTCTGGATTGCTCAATACTTCATAAGCCTCGGCAGACTTTTTGAATAGTTCCTCGGCCTTCTCGTCTCCGGGGTTCTTGTCGGGATGGTACTGAATGGCCTTCTTTCGATAGGCCTTTTTAATTTCGGTCGGACTGGCATTTTTGTCAATCCCAAGTATTTCGTAATAATCCTGCTTCATCACATTAGTTGAAGTTATCTACAGGCAACGGGCACACCCGCACCTGCTTAATTGCCGACTACCACTTTAGGGTGCCGGATGACCTTCTCCCCCAGGCGGAAACCTTTTTCGACCACATCAATGATTTTACCTTTCAATTTTTCGTCTGGTGCCGGGACCTGGGTAATCGCGTCGTGGAGTTCCGGATCAAAAGTCTCGCCTTCCTCTACATGTATTTCACTCAGGCCTTTGGATTTGAGTGTCTCCCTTAACTTATTGTCTATCAACTCAACCCCTTTAAATAATTCCTTGTCCGGCGATTTGGAGATTTCCTTAAGGGCCCGCTCAAAATCGTCGAGTACCGGTAATAGGGAGCCTATAACTTCCTGCCCGGCCGTTTTAAATAATTCCATACGCTCCCTTGAGGTACGTTTCTTATAGTTTTCAAACTCTGCAAAGAGCCTTAGAAATTTATCCTTTTCCTTTGCCAATTCAGATTCATAGCCTTCCTCAGCGTTCAGTACTTCACCGGTTTCCGGTTCTGCCGTACCTTCATCTTCCAGTTTTTCCGCTGCTTCCTGTTGCAACTGCTCCTCAGAAATTAAATCATCCATTTCCTGTGATTTGTTCTTTTTACTCATTTAGCATGGGTTAAATAAAGATCATTTTAGGATGGCAAAAGTACTGCCAATTCTTCAAAAATGTCAAAATGTCATCAAATTTTGCGATAAAATAAGGTATGGGGTGAACATCTACCGGAGATGGTTTCAGCTGAAGTACTTATTGCCGGGGGAAACGATACCTGAAGCATCTTCACCCGCTTTGCCATACAGGTCTTGCAGCGCCCTGCAGATATTGGCATAATCGAAATCGAAACCCTGGTTTTCTATTTTCTTGCTGCTAACCCGCTGGCTGGCAAAAAGAACATAGGCCATTTTTCCAAGAAGTATCCTCATAAGGAATTCGGGAATATTAGGAAGAATAAGCGGTTTGCCGAGGACTTTGGCAATTTCCCGTACAAGCTTCCCGTTGGTGACTGGATTGGGGGAAACACCATTATAAGCGCCCTCCAGGTTGTTCTCAATAATAAAGAGGAACATTTGTGCCAGGTCATCAATATGAATCCAACTTTGCCATTGCTGCCCTGAGCCAAACGCTGCCCCCGCATAATATTTCACCGGCGTGGCCAGTTGGGGGAGGGCGCCGCCTTCTTCAGAAAGTACCAGCCCAATACGTACTTTCGCAACTTTGAGGCCGTATTTTTTCATAGTGTCGGCCTCGTTTTCCCAGGCGGTAACCACCTCTCCGAGAAAACTTTCGTCTACGGCAGCCTCATCTTCAGTATAAAATTCTGATAATGAATCCGGATAAATACCAATGGCGGAAGCTGATACTATGGATGAGATCTTTACCGCGCCGACTTCATCAAGTCCCTTTGCCAGGGTCTTGAGGCTGTTAATTCTGCTGGTAAGTATTTGCCTTTTCCTGCTTTTGGTCCACCGTTTCGAAATCGGGGAACCCGCGAGGTTAATAATGGCCGAAACACCTTCAAAACATGCGGGATTAATGTGCCTTTCCCCGGGATTCCAGTAAAAGCCCATATAATCTTCAGTGTTTTCCACAGATTCCCTGCTAGTGGTAAGGTAGTTCACGTGAATCTTTCGTTCCCGGCAAAGTTTAACTATACTGCTTCCAACCAGCCCGGTGGCACCCGTTATCAATATCCGCATCCGTCATTTTTTACAAAGATACCGGTTTAAGCAAGGGTACCCTAAGGGTTTAATGTGCCTTTAACAAAAGGTCACGGAGCTCAAATTCTGCCATCCGGCACCTGGCCGGGTTTTAATGCCCGCAGCATTTCCCTTTTCCCGGGTGGGCCTTGAAGCCTTTCTACGTTGAACCCAACGGCCTGCATGGCCCTACGGACGCTTCCTCTAGCTGCGTATGTTACAAGGATCCCACTCTGGGCCAGGGCCACGTACATTTGGTTGAAAACTGCCTCCGTCCATAATTCCGGTTGTACCCCGGCACCGAAGGCGTCAAAATAAATCAGGTCAAACAGTCCCTCGGCTGAAAACCGAAGAATATCACAATGGTTTTTTGTAAATGTAAAATACGGGGTGAGGATATTTTCCCTTTCCCAGGTGCAGCTATGCATCCGTTTAAATAGCTCCCTGTATTCCGGGGATTTCAACTGTTCCAGGTAATTGAGTTGACCTACTTCCTGCAGGGTAAGTGGGTAAATTTCAATTGCCGTGTAACGGATGGCCATTTGACGGGTTTCAGCTTCCATCAGGCTAAGCAGGGCATTGAGCCCGGTTCCTAAACCGATTTCCAGAATACGCACCTTCCTTTTGCTGCACAGATTCAAGCCATTTTTAATAAAGACATGCCGCGATTCCTGAATGGCACCGTGCATAGAATGATAGGGTTCATCCCAGGCTTCAATACGGAGGGTCGTAGAACCATCAGCGGTAACTTCTATATGTCGTTTCATCGCATTTTCGCAGATTGGGTTCCGGATCAGGCATGGCTAAAAAAGCTGCCCCACAGCCCAAGTTAAGACAGGCCCCGATCCTCTTGCCGGTATCCTTCACAAAACTGGCGATTTTCATCGGAAAAAGCAGCGGGAACTCCTTATAAATGTTTAATTTTACCTCTGCAAAAAACGTATTTCATGGACACCACACTGAATCAGATCCATATAGAGCAGGCTAAAACAAGCAAAATCGGACAAGTAGATTTTGATCATTTATCCTTTGGTGAACAATTTACAGACCATATGATGGTCTGCGATTACAGGGACGGAGCCTGGGAAACCCCGAGAATCATCCCTTATCAGCCACTTGTGTTGGAACCATCTGCCCGGGTTTTGCATTACGGGCAGGCAGTTTTTGAGGGTATGAAGGCATATAAGGATGATGAAGGACGCGTGTGGCTGTTCAGGCCTGATGAGAATTTCAGAAGGATTAATATATCGTCTAAAAGGCTTGCCATGCCTGAGTTTCCGGAAGAGTATTTCTTTGAAGGCATGAAAGCCCTGCTTGCACTCGACCAGGATTGGATCAAGCCGGGAATTGGCAATTCGCTGTATATACGTCCTTTTATCATCGCCTCCGATCCCGGGATTATAGCTGCCCCTGCAAGGCAGTACAAGTTTATGATAATCTGTTCTCCCGCCCAGGCCTATTACGGAGGGGAGGTGCGTGTGAAAATCGCAGAAAAATTCAGTCGCGCTGCCGATGGTGGTTTCGGGTATGCCAAGGCAGCCGGAAATTACGCCGGCCAGTTTTATCCTACGAACCTTGCCAAGGAGGAAGGATTTCAGCAAGTGGTCTGGACAGATGCCCGCACCCATGAATACATTGAAGAGGCGGGCACAATGAACATCTTTGTGAGGATGGGCGATAAATTGCTCACCGGCCCTACCAGCGACCGAATTCTGGACGGGGTTACCAGGAAAAGCGCGATTACGCTCGCTGAAGATCAGGGCATTAAAGTTGAAATTCGTCCTGTTGCCGTCTCAGAATTGCTTAGTGGGATGGAAGATGGAACCCTGAAGGAGCTTTTCGGTAGCGGTACCGCAGCGGTGATCAACCCAATCCTGGGCTTTGGTTATAGAGGTAAGCGCTATGAATTGCCAGAGATGAAAGATTCCTATGCGTTAAAACTCAAGCAACAGCTCATCGATATACAATACAACAGGGCGGAGGAC
>CAYSVQ010000080.1:0-40713 GCA_964434565.1 uncultured Flavobacteriaceae bacterium
ATTTTGAAAACAGATACGTATGCAAATCCGGGGAACTCGTATGGCTCCACTGGACATCTATTCCAGTAGAGCATGAGCAATTAATATATGCAATAGCCAAGGATATTACAGGTAAAAAAGAACTTGAGAAGGAGCGTATTACGCATCTGAGCCAACTTTCCGATTTAAATGAGAAACTTAAGCGGTTAAACTATACCACCTCCCATGATTTAAGATCTCCTGTGAATAATTTATTATCACTGGTCGATTTAATTGATCTGTCTAAAATTGAGGATAGGGCCACAATGGAAATACTCCGCTTTATAAGACTTTCCGCGGAAGGACTAAAGACTTCCCTGAATGCTTTTGTTGATTCGTTTAAAGAATACAATAACTCAAGTGAAAAACTGGATGAGGTCCGTTTCCATATAACGCTTCAAAAAGTTCAAAATTCCATAGGGACATTGATTCAGAAGGCCGGTGCAGCATTCCATCTGGATTTTTCAGGATTGGAAAGCGTACAGTTCAATACCGCCTATATGGAGAGCATTTTTCTTAATCTGATTACAAATTCCATTAAATACGCACGACCGGATGTTTCTCCTGTTATCTCAATAATCGCAAACCAAAAGAACGGAGAGAAAACATTAACGTATTCAGATAATGGACTTGGCTTTGACATGGAGAAAGTTGGACACCTTATTTTCAACCTGAACCAGAGGTTTCATGGCAATGAAGACAGCAAGGGGGTAGGACTGTTTTTGGTATACAATCACGTTACCAGCCTTGGGGGCAGTATCAACGTGGAAAGCAAGGTCAACGAAGGAACCACTTTTACGATCAAGTTTAAGGCCTAAAAAGCATAGATTGCTCTCATAAAAATTTAATCTCCTTTATTGTATCGGGCCGAAGGAGGATCCGCGCGATCGGGTTCATAGCTCGAATGATGAATTAAGCTAATCCGACCCCATATGCAGATAGGAAACATGTTGAAAACTGGCAGTATGTCTACGGCAAAAATGGAAAATCTCTGGAGGGACATTTTATAACTGTTTACCAGCCGGGTATTTTGGAAGAAACTTAGTTAAACCAAACAGCATACCGTTTTCTACGAAGTTCCAGTGCCAGCTTCTTTTCCATGGCAAGTGCTTCGGCCTTTGTCGCTAGTGGCAGGATGTGATTATATAGGCTGGGTCTCAGGTATAGCCCATACTTCTGTACGATATTTGAGGAAAGTTTGTGCCCCTTTTTATTCCGGTATCCCGTTTTGTGCTGTTCGAATCGATCCTTCGGACTCTTGCTGCTAACCCCCACATAGAGGCATTGTAATACCCCGTTAAATTGTGGGTTAGCGGCCCGGAATCTGTAGTTTTCGGTGAAAACGCGCCGGGAAAGCTCTATGACGTACACGCGGTATGGCATGCGTAGTAGGTTTTAATCCGGATTATTTTGATTAGCAAAAGTAGTTATTCCAAAGCTCCGGGAATTTCCCCACCCTATTCATAATGATTTAAGTTGAAAAGTATTTCACAGCGATAACCTTTGTACAACCCCTTCCGGGGTATGTACGGCTCATCAGAAGACCCTTTTAAGGGGCTTTCTTAAGGGAGAAATCCAACGTAACCCCCAGCCTAATGGCCAAGAAAACCCGCTTTTAGTCCATTTCATGTTTTCAAAGCACCAACATAGGGCCTCTGCTCTCCGCCTTCTGCCTTTTTGTATGTTCTTCAAACCCCGATCACCACGCATCAAAAATGGTCTCAATACCCTAATTCCTAATATCATACAAAGAATTGCTTACATTTAGAACAAACCCGTCTGGATTGGGAAGCCAGCCGATGAGAGCAACTTATATTGAAAGTTATGGCATATATGAACATCATCTTAACTATCCTTTTACTTGTTTCGCATATTGCATTTTGTCAGGCAACAGGAAGCTATGAAATTGTGGAACATAAGGAGATTTCCTATTTAAGCAAGGATTCAGTTTCAAGTGATTCGCTCCAAAGATTAAACCTTGTGGTACCAGTCAGGAATGATAAAATTCCACTTTTAGTATGGATTGGCGGAGGAGCGTGGTCTTATGGCAACAAGAATCAGGAAATGGATTTGGCAAGAAAGTTGGCCGACAGGGGAATAGCAGTTGCAAGTATTGGACACAGGTTAAGTCCAGCTGTATGGAGAGACTCAACACTAACTAGAGGAGTTCAACATCCCAGGCACATAGAAGATGTTGCAGCATCTGTTAAATGGTTGCATGAAAATGCTGATACGTATGGATATGACAGAGAAAGCATTTTTATAGGGGGGTATTCTTCGGGAGGGCATCTATCCGCATTGATAAGTTTGGATAGTTCCTATTTAAACTATGTGGGGCTTTCGCATCGAATATTTAAAGGAATTATTCCAATTTCAGGAACATATGATATAATGGATTACCGTAATATTCTTTTGAATAGTAACAGGCCAGAACTTGCCAAACTGCATGTTGATGCTGTTTTCGGCAGTACAGATGAAGACTTTAAAAAAGCTTCTCCAATAACTTATCTTGATAATTTATCAATTCCAATTCTTCTTGTAAGTGATAGTAATATGTATAACTATTCCAGGCTATTTGAAGAACGTATTCGGAAAACGGAATTTACAAACATGCAGGTCGCATATTCTCATAATTTATCGCATGGAGAGCTTTGGAGGGATTTATCCTTCTCTGAAAAGAGCCTATATAGGGCAATAATTATAGCCTTTATAGAAACAAATTTGGGAATGGACTAGTAATCCAACGTTTTGAAGATGGAGAATCCCTCGTAAAATTCCTGCAAAACACCAGTTCGAACCTCCTCAGCTCCCATATGACCCGCCCCCTGATTTTTCGTAAATGGAAAGGAATTATTTTAGTATCTTGCATACATACATGGATGTATGTTTATTAAATTCTATGAAAACAAGCGGAAAAAGGGCCGAAAAAACCAGGAGCAGTTTGATGGACAGTGCCTGCGCCCTTTTCCTTAAACATGGTTACAATGCGGTAAGCCTACAGCAAATCTGCGAGGAGATCGGAACTACCCGGGGGGCTTTCTACTGGCATTTTAAAACCAAGGAAGATATCCTTATTGCGATTTGCGAGCGGGAAAGGAATTTTATTGAAGGGCTGATGGTAGATTTATTTATGGAGAGTGGGATGAGCCCTGAACAGCATTTAAAATATGTGCTAACCTCCCTGGTGGAGAATTATTTTGAAAACCGTCGTTTCCGGGACTATGTAGAGCTAACCTGGTTTAAGATGGAACATGTTAGCTCCTTGCCGGTTAACCATCTGAAGCAGATTTCCAATGAATTCTTTATTGAGGAGAGCAGCAAACTGATAAGCAGGGGCAGGCAGGCCAAAGTTTTCAGTTCGTCCTGTGAGCCGCGTTCCTGTGCCGTACATATGGCAGCACTGATTAACGGGATATACCGGCTGTATTTTATCTCACCGCGATATATGGATAAACCCACGGCTCTTTCTATAGTACTGCACTTCCGGGCCTCGATTAAAAGTGAATAGGAAAAGAGGTGCATTGAGGAGTCTTATCTGGGAAGATGCCGCCGGGGTAGGTCTGGCAATTATAAAAGTAATTCAAGGGACAGCAACTATTGCCAAAATGGTCTGAAATCTAAAAATACATAAGATGGGAAACAATTCCGGGAAGAGTAAAATCATAAAACGGAGATATTGGCGTGTCCTGCCATTAGTACTGCTTGCGACCATGCCGGTGATATCCCAGGTGCCACCCTCGGTCATGCATTTTCCCGAAGAAGTGGAGAGCGTTGATATACCCTTCACAAGATACAGGGACTGGATCATCGTAGAGGCTCAGGTAAACGGCAGCAGGGAGTTGAAGTTTATCCTTGACACGGGGGCACCCATAGCTGTCCTGGGAGATCCGGAAGCGGGCGGTAAATTAGGAATTCCCATAGCCGGGCAGGCCCTGGTTGATGGAGGCGAAGGAGAAAATGCAGTACCGGTGGCTCTGGCTACGGGAATCAACATTCAACTGGGCCCTCTCGAAATCGGGAACTGCATGCTGGCCATAGGGGCTGCCGGGCAGGCGATATACGGCGTTGATGGTATCCTCGGGAAATACGTATTCGAAAACGCGGTGGTCAGGGTCGACTGGGATAAACAAACCCTTACCCTGACAAAACCCGAAAATTTCAAATATGATGGCAATGGTGTAAGGCTTCCTTTAAATCTGGCCACCAATGGCCATATTTTCACCGAGATTACCCTGCTGGGCGAGGGGGAGGAAAAGTCCATTCAGGCTACACTGGATACCGGAAACCGTTCCAACTTAAAACTGGACCAGCCTGGATATCATGATTATTATCTTGGACAAAGCTTTGAGAGGGTGGTGACCGGATGGGGAGCCAACGGACCGGAATATGGCGAACTGGCCAAAATTGATGTGGCTCTGGGAGGTCATGTGATAAAAGGGGTAATAGCCAGTTCGAGGCAGCAACCGCTCCCGGATACGTCCGAACCTCCGAAAGGCAATATTGGGATTTCGATTTTAGAACGGTTTAACCTGATATTCGATTACAGGAATTCTGTGCTTATCCTCGAAAAAAACAAATTTTACGACAAGGAGTTCCATTTTACCCGTTCCGGAATACAACTGCGGCCCGACCAATCTCCCCAGCTGCAAATAAGCGGGATCATCCCGGGCTCCCCGGCCGAAAGAGAAGGACTGCTCACAGGGGATACCATCCGACAGATCAACGGGCGGCAGGTTGAAACCCTCACCACCGAGGAAATCGATGCTTTGGTGGAAGGCAAGGTTGCCGATAGTATCCTTTTGGTTATAGAGAGGAATGGAACCCGGCTGGTTAAACAATTACGGATGAGGACTCTGTTTTAGATCTGCAGTGAAAACGTAACTCCTTCACCAATATTTTTTTTAGCTTGCTCTGCTTGGTACCCATCAATTTTCAGTCAGGTACCCTGGAGTCTGTTCCAAAGATTGTGGGGTTTATATCCAGCACAGTTGTTAACTCAATGCCCGGACGGGTATCCTTGTAAAACTTAATTAGCATTTTCCTTTGAAGGGGCCTAATACCACTGATGCTTTTTAAAAATCCCTTGGATTAAACAATGAGTTCCCCCGACTTGAGATTTCTTTTAAAATGCAAGGCCAGCATCAGCATGGCCAGGGGGGCCGTTATTGCCCAGGGGAAACCCAGTAACAACAATTGCTCCGAAAAGGTGGGGTAGAAATATACAAAGGTGATCAGGGGAGTTACCAGGCCATTGGCCAGTAAGGATAATCGAACCCATTTCTGGAAGCCCGTTTTGGCGAAAACCGGGACGGCGGCCAGGGTAGCAAACCCCATAAAAATATAGCCGATGGCGTCAAAGTCCCAAAAAAGTGAATGCGGGGTCTGATCGAGTATTTTTATGCTGTCGTAGTCGCCTTTAAGTTTATTGGGCAGCACAGTGGCCAGTTGAACCACATAGTTGGCCGTCACAAAAACCGCGTATATCGTGGTAAATATCAGGGCGGCATGGCACCAAAACCTATTTGCTTTGTTTGTTGTATGGTAAAGGGCGAGCATTTCCAGCAGAAATGGGATCACGATCCCCAGCGAGCAGCCATAAATCAGGATTTCATCCCAGGGAAAAGCCAGAATGTCAAGCAGTTGCAATAACTGCACGATAACAAAGGCGAGGGTAAAACCAAAGGCCAGCAGCCCGGCGACAAAGCCCACTTTATTTATAGAGTCATGATGCTGCTGGTTCATAAGCTTGTTAAGGTGTCCTAAATATAGGAAAAATCGTAGCTGAACAGCTAAAAATGGGTTCCGAGTTCCGGGTTCCGGGTGCTGCCAAGAGCCAGCTGCCACCACCTACTCCTTCTCACTAACCATCCCTGATTAGCGTTGACTGTTTTTTGTTAATAATTTCATTGTTAAATATGGTGATCAATGTTTTTTTTACAAGTTTAAAACACGGGTAGTTAAGGGGCATGCCAATCCCCTCCCCAATTAAAGATATATCCTTTGGCTGCAAAAAGAAAGCAGGCTTGGGTTCAAAGTTCAAGGTTCAAGGCGGAAGTTCAAGGTTCAATATTCTGAGTTCCGGGGTCAAAGTTCAAGGCAAAAATTGGACCACTGTCATTTCGTCCCTCGTATTTCGCACCTCCAATTCGTCCTGGTTCAAAATTAAAATTGCGGTATGAGAGGGGGCCTCAAACCCCTCCCCGTTTAAAGGTAAGCCGACTCACTGCATTAAAGAAGCAGGCGTTGGTTCAATGTTCAATGTTCCGGTTCGGGATGCTCTATTTCGTACTTCGTATCTTAGGTCGTACTTTTGCCTACCTCAACCATTATCTGTGCCAAAATTGGATAAATCCCGTAAGTAAGGGGTATGCTAATCCCCTCCCCAATTAAAGATATGTCCTTTGACTGCAATATAAGCAGCGATAAAGGTTCAAAGTCCAAAGGACAGGGGGCAATTAATTAATAATAACAATAATCAATTGACGGATTACACAGGTTAGTGCTTTTGGCAAATCATCAACCCTTCGGGGAAATTCCACTCCGGGAACTATCGGAGCCAAATTTCAAATGCCGGTCTTCAATTTGTGGGATTTCTCAGTCGCTCCACTCCTTCGAAATGAGATCTGGCGTGCTTCGCGTTGTTGTTAAAATTAACATATAGGTCAGGTTATTATTGGTAGCCAAGTTAATAGCTGGAAAATAGGAATCAACAAATCAACCAAAATCTGCCTACTTTAATCCCCTAGCCCGTATCTCCCTTTTCTTCCGTACCTTCGTGCTAAAGCGATTGCGTATGAAAACAAGAGCTGCCAGAAAAGTATTTATCCCCGGGCCAATCTCTCCTGAGTTTATTGGAAAATCAATAGCAAATCACCAAACCAAAACCGGGATAGGTGCCCATGATATTTTCCTAGGGCAGGTTCGGGCGGATGTCATCGACGGGAAAACCGTTGACGCGATCGATTACACCGCATATGAGCCTATGGCCGAAGCTAAGTTCGCCGAGATCCGGGAAGCGGCATTTGAAAAATACGAGCTCTCCTGTATGCACATCCACCACAGCCTGGGCACCGTGAAAGCGGGTGAACTCTGCCTCTTCGTATTTGTGTCGGCCCCGCACCGACAAGTGGTGTTTGAGGCACTGCAGTACGTGGTGGAGGAAATCAAAAAACAGGTACCGGTCTTTGGAAAGGAATTATTTGAAGACGACTCATACCAATGGAAAACCAACAACTGAACCAATGGTAGATATCACGCATAAAATGGATACCCTGCGTACCGCCGTTGCACAGGCGGTTGTAAAGGTGGGATCCCCCGAAACCATCACCGCCATTAAAAACAACACCGTTCCGAAGGGCGACGTCTTTGCCATGAGCAAGGCCGCCGGCCTTCTGGGCGTAAAGAAAACCGCCGACCTGCTACCCGACTGCCACCCGCTACCTATTGAATACACTGGGATAGACTATGCCATCAATGGACTGGAGATCCGCATAACCATCACGGTTAAAACTCACTATAAAACCGGGGTAGAAGTGGAAGCAATGCACGGGGCAAGTGTAGTGGCACTGAATATATACGACATGCTCAAGCCCATTGATAAGGAAGTGGAGATATTCAATATCAAGTTATTACAGAAAACAGGTGGTAAGTCAGACATACGGCGGGAGCGATAGATTGGAGTTCAGGTGCCAGCGCAAGATCAATTGGCTCCCTGATGAACCCCTAAGCTTAAAATCATCAATCAAAAATCATGAATGAGAATTAAAAAGGGTTAAGCCCATCCCCGGGTTAATTATAAAACCTGCATGAAAAGGAAAATACGGACTACTGTTTCAAGGTAGGAACGCACTAGAATACAGATAGGCAACTGTCAATATTTTAGGTGAAATATTTTCCTTCACAGACCACTACTTTGCCGCCCGTAACTTCTGCGCATTCGCCCCGATATAGTTTTTTATGTCTGTAATATCTTGTTCCCCCAAACGGTCGTCGAAATTGGGCATGCCCTTTTCCAGATACAGGCCCTCTCCTACAATTTTATGGAATATTTCAAAAGTTTCGGTTGCCGAATATGGCAAATTTGGAATAATGCCACCACTGGGTTTGTCTCCGCCGCCATGGCAGGCGGAACAATATCGTAAGTACAGGGCCTCACCATTTTGCAGCTGTTCCGGGCTGGCCGCAACGTCCAGGGTTATCAACTCCCGTGCAGGAGGGTCGGGATAATCAGGCATGGCCGCATTACCACCCAGTTTGAAGGTGTAAATGGTACCGGGATGGATCTTTTCAGTAAACTTCATCCACAATCCAAGAACTCCTCCCCAGCCTACGGCCACGGTCAGATACTGGATGTCATCCACCTCGTAGGTTATCGGAGGAGCTATAATACCTGTTTCAAGGGGGTAGGACCAGACCTTTTCACCATTTTGGGCATCATAGGCTATCAAATTGCCCTCTGCATTACCCTGGAATACGAGTTCCCTTGTGGCCAGGGCGCCAGCATTCCATGGAGACAAATGTTTTACGCTCCAAACTTCTTTCTGGTTTACCGGGTCCCAAGCAATCAGTTTGCCATAACCCCCTGTCGCAAGGCTATCAGTATGGAGCTTCAGGGATTTATTGAATTGGGTGCCTGTATGCCAGGTCCTTCCATCGTCCTGAAAAGTAAAATCTGCTGGCTGTCCGTATATATACCCCAATTCACGGGCCGGGATATATACAAGGCCCGTCTCTGGGTTATAAGCCATAGGCTGCCAGCCATGGCCACCTGCCGGTCCGGGTGCAATGACGGCATTCATCTGCGGATACCGGCTAAATGCTGTTTCAACCGGACGGCCTGTTTCCTTGTCGATCCCACTGGCCCAATTGACGTACACATAGGGTTCAGCCGATATCAATTCCCCATTAATGCGGTCAATTACATAGAAAAACCCATTCTTCGGGGCCTGCATCAAAACCTTCCTTGGCACGCCTTCAATGTCCAAATCTGCCAGGATCAATTGCTGGGTGGCTGTATAATCCCAGGTCTCCCCGGGGGTTGTCTGATAATGCCATTCCAACTCCCCATTGGCTGCATTCAGGGCTACGATTGATGAAAGGTATAGGTTGTCGCCCCCTTCAGGGCTCCTGATATCCCTGTTCCAGGGCGAGCCGTTACCTACCCCAATATATACCAGATTCAATTCCTTGTCGTAGGCCATTGCGTCCCACGCGGTCCCGCCCCCTCCAAATTTCCACCATTCCCCTGTCCAGGTTTTTGCGGCTTCCTCCATGGCCGGAGATTCAAAGCCCTCAGCCGGATTACCCGGGACGGTATAAAAGCGCCATATTTGTTCTCCCGTAAGCGCATCGTATGCCGTAACATAGCCCCTTACACCATAGTCGGCGCCCCCGTTGCCAATGATGACTTTTCCATCTACCACCCGGGGTGCCCCGGTGATGGTGTAGGCTTTGTTCTGATCTACCGTAAGTACCTCCCATGCCTTTTCGCCTGTACTGGCCTTTACGGCAATAAGCCGACCGTCAAGTGAGCCCACATAAACATAACCTTTATAGAGGGCGACACCCCGGTTTACGACGTCACAACAGGCTTTTTCACCATAACCCCTAGGAACCTTAGGGTCAAAAGTCCAGAGAAGTTTGCCTTTTCGCACGTCAATGGCATAAACCACGCTCCAGGGACCGGATATGTACATAATCCCGTCTACTACCAGGGGGGTAGCCTCAATACCCCTGGTCGTTCCCAGGTTAATACTCCAGGCGAGGCCGAGGTCGTCTACCGTAACTTTGGTAATTTGGCGTAAGGGGCTATAGCGGTCTTCCCGGTAGTTTTTACCATAGGTCAGCCAGTCGCCCTCATGGGCATCGGCCCGGGCAAGGCGATCGTCATCTACAGGTTCCGTAACCAGTATAATATGTTCCGGGGAGCCTGGTTCGGGGTCGGGCTTCTGGACGCAGTTGGTAAAAATGCTGATGAATACAGCGTACAAAAGGAAATTGGGAGCGTTTTTCATTCTGGTAGGCTTGGTTGTTATGAAAGACCTCTGGATAATCACCACATGGCCTCAATGCGGGGAATACTTCCTTCTAATATAATAAATAATTTTGTTGCTGGTTTGAGATTTCCAGACGAATATGATGGAAGATTCAAAAGTTATTATGCGAAATTACAGCTACCATCGGCAGCTAATTCATTTGATGGAAACAGGGAATTGATCCTCGAAGCGTACTAACCGGAAAGATCGGTGCGCCAATACATCCCGAGCTCATACTATCAAGGTTCGCTGCCGCAAGCTTGCTACCTTACCAGGAGCATGGAAGTTTGTGTGCCAGGACAAGTAAAAACAGAAAAACTTTCCTTGCTAATTGCCTACTTATTACCTCCTGGCCCAGATCTCATACAAAGGTTCTCCCTTGCTGTTCAGGCCCGTATGGTGCCAGTCGGTACCCTTTACCTCATACAGGAACTCCAGATGGGCGCCCACCCGGCTGGCGTCCCGGGAAAAATATTCGATGGTTTCCGTGTACACTCCGCCTTTGGCCGTGTAGCTTCCTCCTCCTGTGCCTGAGAAACGCATATCGGCAGTATCGTAGGCAATCCACTGAAATCGGCCGTCAATCAGGAATTTAAGGGTTTTTCGGGTGTTTTCTTCCCCCCGGCGTTCCTGGCCGATATCCGGGCCGCGCGTGGCGAATAGCCAGAGGCCATCCAAAGGCTGTTCCGAGCCCTCAGAGTGGCTGAGTTCAAGCGATTCGTAGCCCCAGAAAAGTTTCTCCCCGCTGATCTTAAAAGGGAGGCTCAGGGTTTTTAGGGAATCCTGATCAAAACCGGAGTTAAACTCAAGGTCCCACTGCAGCCTACCGTCCTGCACAATGAAGCTCCCCCCCAGGGTCCTGATAAATTTTGCAGGGGCAGTTTCATAAACGGAATGGACAAGGTAACTTCCCGCCACTTTAATTTCATGTTGCCTTCCATTTTCCTTACCCATATACACCCCGTCGGGAATCTGAGCCAGAAGGCTGGCCGTATGAAAAGCTGTAAAAATTATGGTAAAAATACCGTGTAGGAGCAATTTTTTTTTGATCGCTCCGGGATTAAAAAATCCTATTATCTTTGCGCGTTTTTTCAGGATACCAAAGGTCATGGCTTAAATGCTTTAGGGTTATAAATTGCGGGTCTTGGGCAAGTTTTGGAAATTTTCTTCAAATTAACATATTTTTCATAATTTTTGTTTTCATTTACATCTAAAACCAGTATCATTAAATGATAAATTTATTGAAAGCATGATCCGGATAGTATTATCGGACGAACTGTAAAAAGGAGGTAAACCCTCCCGGCGGCAAGGGGGCCGTATAAAGATCCCCCGAATGGTTCTCTTCAATTCCCCTGCCTGCCTGCGCCCTCCATGATAACAAATCTTAAAAGGAGCCTTTTCAATAGCCTTACAAGAAAACGATGAACATTAAATACTTTGATCTTATTGATCAGACCTACTACTTCCCCCAGGAGGAATTTACTCTTGACGGCGACAACCTGCTTTTCCACGGAATCCCCCTGCATAAACTGGTGGCCCGATATGGCAGCCCGCTTAAATTCACATATCTGCCCAAGATTACCGAAAATATCAACAAAGCCAAGACGTGGTTTGCAGAGGCAATGGAAAAGCACCAGTACCGCGGGAAGTACTATTATTGCTATTGCACCAAAAGCTCGCACTTCTCCTATATCATGAACGAGGCTTTCAAGAACGATATCCATATAGAGACCTCTTCGGCATTCGACCTCAATATTGTAGAACAACTGAAGGAAGAAGGCCTCATAAAGAACGATACTTATGTAATCTGCAATGGCTTTAAAAGAGATGCTTATATCGACAATATCGCCCGGCTGATAAATTCCGGGCATCAGAATTGTATCCCAATTATAGACAATTATGAGGAGGCCGATCTGCTGTCCGAAGCCATAGAAGACTCCTACAAGGTAGGTATCCGGATTGCTTCCGAGGAGGAACCGAAATTTGAGTTCTATACATCCAGACTTGGAATTGGCTACCGCAACATTATCCCTTTTTATGAAGACCGGCTGCAGCACGACCCCAAGGTGGAACTGAAGATGCTCCATTTCTTTATCAATACCGGGATCCGGGATAATGCCTATTACTGGAATGAATTGCTAAAGTGCATGAAGGTGTACGTACGCCTTAAAAAGATTTGCCCGAGCCTCGACAGCCTGAATATTGGCGGGGGTTTCCCAACCAAAAACTCCCTTTCTTTTGAGTATGACTACAGGTATATGGTTGATGAGATAATAAACCAGATCAGCCTGGCCTGCAAGGAAGCGGATGTACCGGTGCCCCATATTTTTACCGAATTCGGCAGCTTTACCGTGGGCGAAAGCGGAGGGGCCATCTACGAAGTTCTGTACCAGAAACAGCAGAACGACAGGGAGAAGTGGAATATGATCGACTCATCATTTATAACCACCCTTCCTGATTCCTGGGCTATTAACAAGCGCTTTATCATGCTCCCTGTCAACCGCTGGAACGACGAATACGAAAGGGTACTCCTGGGGGGGCTTACCTGCGACAGTGATGACTATTACAACAGCCAGCAGGATATGAATGCCATTTACCTCCCGAAATTTAAAAAAGACCAGCCACTTTATATCGGTTTTTTTAATACAGGTGCATATCAGGAAACCATAGGAGGTTTTGGCGGGTTGCAACATTGCCTGATCCCGCACCCGCAACACATCCTCATAGACAGGGACGAGGAGGGAAATTTCAGGACCGAACTCTTTAGTGAACAACAAAAGGCAGATGAATTGCTACAAATCTTAGGATATGAAAACAACTCGGAATTACGCGGGGATACCGGAAGAATTCGCACAATTGGAAAAGGCCAAAGTAGTTTTAATACCAGTACCCTATGACGGCACCAGTACCTGGGTGAAAGGTGCCGACAAGGGCCCGGAAGCCTTCCTGCAGGCATCTGAAAATATGGAGACCTACGACATAGAAACCGGCACCGAAGTCTTCCGCCAGGGTATTTACCTGGCAGAGCCCGTAGCGGTAAAAGAATCCCCGGAAGCCCTGGTTAAAGCTGTACACAGCCTCACCAAGGAGTATATTAAACGCAATAAGTTTGTAACCCTTGTAGGAGGGGAGCATTCCTTGTCTATAGGCAGCATCCGCGCATTTAATGAATGTTTTGACAACCTGACTGTTTTACATATAGACGCCCATGCAGACCTGAGGGAATCGTATAACGGGAGCCGTTGCAACCACGCATGTGCGATGTATGAAGCCAGCCAGAACACCAACCTGATCCAGGTAGGCATCCGCAGTATGGACGTTTTGGAAAACACGGTGATTGATGAAGAAAAAACCTTTTTCGCCCATGACCTGGCCAAGGACGATTATTGGACCGACAAAGTGATTGAACTGATGAGCGACAATGTGTTTATCAGCCTTGATCTCGATGCACTGGACCCATCCATAATGCCGTCTACAGGAACCCCCGAACCGGGTGGGCTGTTCTGGTATGAAACCCTGGAATTTCTCCGGCAGGTCTTTGAAGAGAGGAATGTGGTGGGATTCGATCTGGTTGAACTATGTCCGAATCCCAACGACAAAGCCCCGGATTTCCTTGTCGCAAAGTTGTATTATAAAATGTTGAGTTATAAATTCATGGATGAAGCCGTGGAGGATGAGTATGACAACACCTACGACGCCGGATACATCCACACTGGGAATTCCGCCAAAAAGTTTGACGATGACGAACTCTAAAGGGCCCATAACCCAATTTATGGAAAACTATTACCTGCACTTTAATTCAGCTGCGCTGGTGGATGCCGCCAAAGCCTACGAGGATCAGCTTGACAAGGGTGCGAAAATGCTTGTTTCCCTGGCCGGAGCTATGAGTACAGCAGAATTGGGGAAGATTTTCAGTGAGATTATCAGGCAAAACAAGGTGCATATTATTTCGGTAACCGGCGCCAACCTTGAAGAAGACCTGATGAACCTGGTAGCCCATTCCCATTACGAGAGGGTACCCCACTATCGCGACCTTACCCCCCAGGATGAATGGGATTTGCTGGAAAGGGGACTCAACCGGGTAACCGATACCTGTATCCCGGAGGAAGAAGCCTTCCGGAGGCTGCAGAAACATATTTTTAAGCTGTGGAAAAAAGCCGAAGATGCCGGAGAACGTTATTTCCCGCATGAATATATGTACCAATTGCTGCTTTCAGGTGTCCTGGAACAGTATTATGAAATTGATATCAGGAATTCCTGGATGTATGCCGCTGCCAAAAAGAACCTGCCCATTGTTTGCCCGGGCTGGGAAGACAGCACTATGGGCAATATTTTTGCCTCTTACGTACTAAAGGGCGAGTTGAAGGCCTCCACCATGAAATCAGGTATAGAATACATGACCTTCCTGGCTGACTGGTATACCGAGAATTCAGTGAAAGGTATTGGCTTTTTTCAGATTGGCGGCGGTATTGCCGGCGATTTCCCTATTTGTGTGGTACCGATGCTCTACCAGGATATGGAGCGAACAGACACCCCCTTCTGGAGTTATTTCTGCCAGATCAGCGACAGTACCACAAGCTATGGCTCATATTCCGGGGCGGTGCCGAATGAGAAAATTACCTGGGGCAAGTTAGACCTTAATACCCCCAAGTTCGTTATTGAAAGTGATGCCACCATTGTTGCGCCGCTTATTTTTGCTTATCTTTTGGACATGTAATTATGGATAACCTGAAAAGAGTCATTGTAGATTTTAAGAAGCTTACCCCGGAAGTATTGAAATTACTTGTGGAACGCTACCCCGATGGCTACGATGACCGCAACATCATCAGCTTTAAAAATGCACAGGGAGAGCGGGTGCAAGCGGTGGAGGTGCTGACAGACGATACCAAGTACCTGGTAAAGATCAGCCAGAAACTTGAGATCACTATGGCCAACTATGATGAAGAAGATTACGAGGATTTTGATGATAATGACCCGGACGCCATCCCGGATTTCGAAGTAGAAGATGAGTCTGCAGAAGAAGAGTAGGTAAAGTGCGTATGGGTATTACTTTTTTCACAGGATCACCGGCGACTTCCCGCTGATTGCCGGACAATACAATTAACAGCCATCTTTATACGTTTATATTCTGATGAAAACACTGCCTTTCCATCTGGCCCTGCCGTGCAGAAGTATCAGCGTAACCAGGGATTTTTATATTGACACGCTGGGAGCCCGGCCGGGGCGCCACAGTTCTCGCTGGCTGGATATAGATTTGTTCGGTAACCAGATAACCTTTACGAGATCCGGGCCTTTTGAATTTACCTATAAGTCCTATAAATTTGAGGATACCATCCTTCCATCTTTCCATTTCGGCATTATTGTAGACAAGCAGACATGGCTGTCACTCTATGCCAGCCTGAATGATTCCCGATACGAAGTTACCTCAGAAGTAGTCTTCCTGAAAGATAATCGCGGGGAACACCGCTCGTTTTTTGTGCAGGACCCCAACGGTTATAAAGTGGAATTTAAATGCTTCAGCGACCAGAAGGATATTTTTATGCAGTAGGAATTAACCGGCTTAAACTTTAAGGTTGCCCAACATTTCCCGGGTAGTGCGTTCCAGATCAAAACCCGGCTTCCATCCCCAGTCTTCCCTTGCTTTTGTATCATCAATACTACTTGGCCAGGAATCGGCGATTTGCTGCCTGAAATCCGGCTCGTAGATTATTTTAAAACCAGGGATATGCCCGCGGATGCTTTGTGCGATCTCAGCCGGGCAGAAACTCATGGCAGCAAGGTTGTAAGATGACCTGATACTCAGGAATTCCGACGGACTGTTCATTAATTCGGTGGTTGCCCTGATGGCATCATCCATGTACATCATCGGCAATTGTGTTTCCTCCGACAGAAAACAGTTAAATACCCCTTCGGAAAGGGCTTTTCGGTAGATTTCCACAGCGTAATCCGTGGTACCACCCCCCGGGGAGGTCTTCCAGCTGATGAGCCCTGGAAACCTCAGGCTGCGCACATCTACCCCGAATTTGGTATGGTAATAGGCACACCACCTTTCTCCGGCTTGCTTGGAGATACCGTAAACCGTTGTGGGCTCCATTATGCTATGCTGGGGGGTGTTTTCCCTTGGAGTGGTGGGACCGAAAACAGCTATGCTCGAAGGCCAGAAGACTTTGCCGATTTTCTTTTCCCTCGCAAGGTTCAGAACGTTGAAAAGCGAATTCATGTTGAGGTTCCAGGCCCGGTTAGGAAACTTTTCGGCGGTGGCACTTAGCATGGCAGCCATGAGGTACACCTCCTCAATTTCATAATGCATCACCACGTCTTCAAGGGCGGCATAATTGGTAGCATCGAGCATTTCAAAAGGACCCGAACCCATCAGAGAATCACTGCCATGACGGATATCGCTGGCTATTACCTGCGAATTGCCCAGGCGTTCCCTCAAAACCAGAGTAAGCTCTGTGCCAATTTGCCCGCAGGCCCCCAAGATCAATACCGGCTTGCCCATACTTTGCCTGTTAATTTGATTGCGGGGCAAAGATAGCCTTTATTAAAATTTGTACCTTCGCCTTATGGCCAGATTATGTTTTATCTCCTTTTGCCTGCTGCTGTTTTACGGCTGCAGGGATGCCCCCGAAACGGAAGAAGTTGCGGCTGCTGCGGGGGAAAAACTAAAGGGGGCAGAGTTTCCGGAAAAGACTGCATTAAGGCCGGAGGTAAGGGAAATTGTAAACGGCTGGCCCGAATTCCGCGAACTTGAAAGCAGTATGGAAAGCCTGTACCGGGTAGCGAACAGCGAAGAGCTGCTGCTGCTGCTTGATGAACTTGTAGACAATGAAAAGGCCATGGCAGAATCAGAATACCCTGATCTTTTTAACAAACCCCAGGTCTTTAGCCGGCAAAAGGTCTTTAAGACCCGCTTGCTTCAGGTTAAAGCGAACCTGGAATACCGCAAGGAAACCAGCGTAGCCGTGGAAGATATGATTGGGGCCTATAACATTCTTTGTAACCAGTTAAACGTATTGCTGAACAGCAATCTGGACACTGATCTTTTATCCGATGACTAAACTTCTTTTAACAGCAACCTTCTTGTTCATGTGCGGTTTTACTTTCGCGCAGGACGCATTGAAACAGGAACTAAACAGCATCCTGGACAACTGGCATCAGGCCGCCGGCCGTGCGGATTTCGATGCCTATTTTGGTCTTATGGCCGAAGATGCGGTATTTATAGGAACTGACGCCACCGAATATTGGGCAGGGGAAGAGTTTCGCAGCTTTGCCAGACCTTATTTCGAACGCGGCAAGGCATGGAATTTTACCGCACTCGAACGCCATATCTACATTAATGAAGGGGAGGAACTTGCCTGGTTCGATGAATTACTGGACACACAGATGGAGATCTGCAGAGGCTCGGGAGTACTAAAAAAGCAAGGCGGAATCTGGAAGCTGGCCCATTACGTTCTTTCCATTGCCGTTCCCAATGAGAACGTTACAGAACTTATCAACCTGAAAAAAGAAAAAGATAGCCTGCTGATGTTAAAACTCCGGCAGTAAATAACGGCGCAGATTGCCGATCTTAATTTTGGGGATTTTCGGGTTTTTCCTTGCGCGACTCGAGGGCCTGTTTGCTTAAACTGGCCAGATTAAAATTGGGGTCGAGTTGCAACGCCTCATCTATTGTGGCGATAGCCAGGTCCAGATTCTCCTTATCCATATTGTACTGGGCCAGGCCCTTCAGATGCAGGAAGGCAGCCTTCAACGGCACCTCATAGGGTTGCTGTCGTTCGTAAAAAGCATACTTCATTTCAGCCTGTGAGTTTTGTACCCCATAGTCTATATATTCCATGGCCGAAGCATTCTCGCCGGTTTGTATTTTCAGATCGGCCATTTCATACGCCAGGTAGGGGCTTTTACCCCTTTTGTAAAGTATCCCGTATTGTTCAAGCGCTCTTTTAGGCTGGTTAAGTGCCTGAAGGGAAATGGCCTTTACCTGAACGGCCAGATCCGAATCTGCAGAGTCTTTTTCGATCCCGATTGTATTGAGCGCCTGCAGGTGCTGGTTGTTATTGGCATAAACATAGGCAAGAGTATCGCGCCTTTCATCATTAGGGGCTATGACATTTAAATGGGTAAGGGCATTGATAACCCCGTCTACATCTCCCTGTTGCTTCATTTCATTATAAAAAGCCTCATAATGTTTAAACAATTCGGAAGATGTCTGAGCCTGGGACAAGATTCCGGTCAGTAAACCTGCTACAAATAATATCCTTTTCATGGAGCCATTGATTTTTTTGGTGCGCCAAAACTATTAATTTTTTTTGGTCTGCTGTTAAAGAAATGTATAAATCAATGGTTTACATATAAAAAAAGGGCCAGTTGGCCCTCTTTTCGTCAATATTGTGCCGTCATACCAACGTCAACTGCGCTTCCTTCCTGTCGTAGCTTTGCAACATCCAGGCATAAAATGCCAGACTTTTGTTGTCTGTTTCCACACAGGATTTAAGAAACTCCCTGAGGTTGCCAAACAACAGGTTTACCCTCAAAGTAGGAAGGTTCATATTAATTTTCCCGGGTTCATAATTCAGGTCGCTTAAGACCACATCCATGATAACCCGCTTCCTTTTGTAATCAATGGCTACATCGGTAGCATTGTAGTGTTTCTTAATCAGTAGATGGTGCAGGGTCCGGAATTTCCCGCGGCCTTTTCCCCTCTTGCAGCTATGGGTGATCAAACTGTCCAATTCTGTTGTAATCCTCCCCCTTAAATTTTGATTTTCCATGACATTCCTATTTAAAATGATACCTCAAATTACTAATTCTTCGTCAAAAAGCTGAAAATCAAGTACATAAAATTGCGGTATTTTCTTACTTTTGTTGTGAAACTTAAATGGCGTGTTGTGAATCAAGAAAATATTGATGTGAAAAACGAGCAGTTAATACTAAGAAAATTCTTACTTATTACACGTTTTCCGCCTCCACCTACCTTTGATAGTTCATAATGAGGTACAGCCAGACCACGTTTTATTGCTTCCCTGGTATAATACACTTCTTTCTTTGGATGGGCAGGATAAACCCCGTTAAATACCTGGTTCCAATGGCCGCTTTTAACCACCGTTCGTATCAGGTTTATGCAATCTTCAAGATGGATTAAGTTAACGGATTCATCACCATGGAACAGCCCTTTTTTACCCGCCAGCTGATTTACAGGGTGCCTGTCCGGACCTATGAGACCGCCAAAGCGCACAATAATGGTTTCAAGCTCCCGATCATTCCGAAATAGTTGCTCCGCGGCCAGGACCTGCCTGCCCGATTCGGTTTGGGGTGCCGGGGGAGTTGACTCGGTTACCCGGATTTCGGCATCCCCGTAAACCGAAGTGCTGCTTACAAACAATATCCTGGGAACAGAAGCGGCCTTTACCGCCTTAAACAACACTTTCATTTTACCCGCATAGTTTTCAACAGGATTTTTCCTTAACCCCGGTGGGATGTTTATAATTAGCAAATCCATACCCTTGAGGAAGTCCTTTACAGGGCCTTCAATGCTTTGTTCCCCAAGACGGATAAGAAACGGCTGGATCCCATCTGAGGCCAGGCCTGCTATTTTTCCTTCGGAAGTGGTACTTCCATGTACCCGGTAACCTGAGCAGATAAGGGCTTTTGCCAGTGGCAGACCAAGCCACCCACATCCAAGGACCGCAGCTGTATTACTCAAAGCGTACGGTTTTTTTTACCAGGATGGCATCGTTAAGGACAAATGGTTTGGGGATCTGGTTTGCTGGCCTTTGAGGGACAGTAAACAGTGGATGTTCCAGCAAGTCGTTGGATGCCTCATATAGTATAAGTTCCAGGCGTTCCCCTGCCGGAACAGTCAGTTCCAGCTCAGTGGATTCATTATCACTGATATAATGGGTAAGCAGTTTTGTCCCTTTCCTTGAAGATAAATAGTATTCCGGGAGTTGCAGTCCATTTACCATCGCTTTGATCAGGGCGATCTCATTGGTGTGCACTTCGAGCCGGTTTACATGACGTTGTGGGACCACCCGCAGGCCGATAATGCGTTCCCCGCCGATGACCGTATCTTTCAGGGTTACCAGCTGGGGGGGGTCAATCGCTTTTATTGGGGCGGCCGCAGCCAGGTTAAAGCCGGTACGATATTTACTGCTAAGCGTACGTTCATCCAAAGCCTGCTCTTCTTCCTTAATAATGTATGGAGCTGTCCAGGGTGTTAACTGCTTGTCATAACTCACCCATTGGGATTCCTTCCTGTCTGCATCCAGCAGGTACAACAGGCTTGTGGGCCGGGGTTTTTCCTCATCATACCCGGAAGAGAAATGTGCTCCCGCCATAAACCCTGCGAAAAGTATAAGGCATATCCATGCCGGAAGCAGGGCTTTCCTGAAACTGCCGAAAATGGGCAGCAATATGAAAAAGATCAGGGCGGTGAGCAGAGTAGTGGTGATCAGCATTTTTAATCCTAGGCCTACCGGGAACATATATACCAAAGGAGCAATAATCCATAGTGCCGGGATCCCCAGCACTATCAGAACATAAAGATTACTTTCTTTACGGCTGAGGACCACCAGAAAGGCGGCCAGCAACCCGAATACCGGGAGAATAAAAAAGCTGGCTCCCGGAAGGTATGCCCCGGCCGCACCGCAGATCAGCAGCCATATCAATAAAGGGGCGACAAGGAGATTAGCCAGGCCCAGTTTCCGGAACCTATGGTATATATAAAAACAGATTGCCAGGCTCAGAAATACAAATGCAGCGATATACAGCTGTCCATTATAGGTAAAACCGTGCAGAATTTCACCATAGCGTGGATACACCTTAAGGAGTAGGGGCCAGCAATAATAACCGGCCAGGCAATTGGCAAATACTGCCAGGAGAGCCGGAAGCAGGCCACCGCAAATTGCACCCCATTGTAATTCTTTTTTCCGGAGGCCATAACCTGTCAGGGCAACAAAACACAGCAGCGCCAGAGCTATCATGGGCCATATCCAATCGAACGGATAGGCGAGCATCCTGAAAAACGGGACATTAAAATATACATGATCATTTAGGCTTTTCAGCTCGTTGATGTCGGCATTACTGAAATACAGGAGGAGGGGCATGAGGTAACTCCCCTGGTGCGCCAGTGAATTGCGGTCCATCCGGGCATAATTGTCCAATGCGGTGTGGTAATCGAAATGGTCGTCAATAAAGGCGAAGTTAAATCCGTCTATATCCCGGTCTTCCCTGAACACAGTAAGGTCCGTATCATTGGGCAGCATTTTATACACACTGTACACCAGAGAATTCCCAACGGGGAAACGGGGATTGGCGGCAATAAATTCCTGTATAAGCTTGCTGTTCCCCCTGTTGGTTTCAAGCAGCATATAGGAGGGTCCTCCGGAGCCACGCGCTTCAAAATTAAGCACCAGCCCCACATCTGCAGCCCAGGGGTGCCGGTTAACAAAAAGGTCGGCCCCGTTCAGGCCAAGTTCTTCCGCATCAGTAAACAAAATAATAACATCGTTCTCCGGCACTTTGTTTTGTGCGAGGTAAGCCCTTACGCACTCAAGGATGGTTGCCACGCCACTCGCAGCATCGCTCGCACCAGGGGAAGAATGCGGATTGCTGTCGTAATGCGAAAGTAACAACAGCGCTTTCCCCTCTCCGGAACCTTCAATGCGGGCGAGGATGTTTACTGCCTTGCTGTAATTTGCCCCATCGCCGGCGGTGTAACCTTGCTGCAGTTCGGGTGTAAGGCCCAGGCTTTCCAATTGGCGAACAAGATATCCCCTTACCTGCCTGTGTGCCGGAAAGCCCACGGCATGCGGAAAATTGGAGATCGCTTCCACATGTTTCAGGGCACGTTCCGTCGAGAAGTTGGTTTCGGCCGGAGATTCTCCCGGTTTATAGGTTGGAAAGCTGTATGAAAAGGCAATGTAGACGGCCAGGAGGATCAGGAGGATGGCCACCGCAGCATGGTATTGTTTCATAGAATGGTTGTGTCCGTTAAAAGTATAAAATTTTGACATTCTGCAACCTTTGGGCGACTTATTTTAAGAAATTCACATTATTTGACTATATTTAGAGTTTACCTAATCAAAAAAACCAACCATATGGGAATCAAAAGTTTTCAGGGCCGGAGGGCCAAGGAACCCAGCAGAAGGGAATACAATGCCCCTATTCTGGTGGAGGATTATATGACCAGGAAACTGGTGACTTTTAGTCCCGACCAGTCCATACTGGAAGTCATGGAAATGTTTGCAAAATATCATATTTCCGGGGGTCCGGTATTGGACGATAATGGGTTTCTGGTGGGCATAGTCTCCGAGGCCGACTGCATGAAACAAATCTCAGAGAGCCGGTATTTCAACCAACCTATCCTGGATAAGAACGTGGAGCGATTTATGACGGAAAACGTGGAAACCATACCCCACGATATGAGTATTTTTGATGCCGCCGCCCAGTTCCATAAAAACAACCGCCGGAGATTACCGGTAATGAAAGAAGGATTGCTGGTGGGGCAGATCAGCCGGAAAGATATAGTCATTGCAGCTCTCAAGCTAAGCGGGCATAACTGGAAATAGCCGGAAATATAACAATGCGAACTTTTGTGGACGGGGGGTTGGCGCCTGCTTATTCCCGTTTTACTATCATGTAGTAATCATTGTCCAACGGAAGGTATCCGAGGTCGTATATAAAATAATAGGTAGTCCCTTTTTTAGTAGTATAAAGGTTAGTGATGAACTCAAAATCAAACCCTTTGTCGAGCAAACGTGTCTTGGAAGTACTTGTTTTTCCATGTTTCAGGGCGAAACTGTTGAGGATCCTGTAATTCTTACGCAGGCGGTTGTTGATGTTTCTCACCAGGTTTTTGCTGTCTTTGTTAAGGTTGTTATGGTAGGAATTACGACAATAATCCGAACAGAATTTTTTATCTATCCTTCCTTTGATAACTGCCCCGCATTCCAAGCACTCACGATCGGCCATTGCTGATTTTTATTCCACTATAATCCCATATGTTCCTAATAATCCTTCGAGTCCCCCTATTGAAAAACGGGCTTTTTTCAGTTGATTGCGTTCGGGGTCTATGCTGTAGTTGAAAGCTGTTCGGAAATCGGCACCCTGCAGGTTGCAACCATCAAAGTGTGCCCCTTCCATGTTACAGCTTCCGAAGACCGCTTCCCGAAGATCGGTCCCGGTGAAATCGCATTGTAAAAATCGGCAGGCATCAAAGGAAGTCCCTTTAAGTGGTGAGTGGTAGAACGAGCTGAGGTCCAGGCTGCACTCCTGGAACCGTACGGAAATCAGAAAGTCGTTGCAATCTTCAAAATGCATGCCCAGCATCTTACAGCGTATGAAGCTCACCTCCCGGAACTGACTGTGTTTTATATTGACATTGCTCAGGTTACAGTCTATAAAACGGCATTCTATAAAATGGGTGTTATCCAGGAAACCTTCCGAAAAATCGCACTCTTCGAAAACACAACGGTCATACTCCCCTTTGGGCAGCCGATTTTCCGTGTACTTTTTACCTTCAAAGGCCTGATCGGCTTTATAATTGTTATCCATAATAATTGTGGCGCAGGGTCCGTTTTCGGGGACACCCGGGTTAAGAAAGCCATAAAGATATGTTTATTTGGTGCAGCAAGCCTGCAAGGTGGCCATTTCAACCGGCGAAAGATTACCCTTATAAACCACTAAACGGTACCGCAACACAAGCGGATTTTCCTGTGAGACCTTTATGGGTATGCGGCCAGGGAAAACCGCGTTTTGCATACTTTCTTTTTCCCTTAGGATCCAGGGGGTTCCGTGCTGGTCGAAGGTATTGCAGGAAATAATTACCAACCCTGCCTGGGCGCCATTAAGTCCCATGGAACCTGAAATATCCATCCAGTTGGCTGCCGTGACTGCCGTTTCTGCAGGGTCAATGGTTTTTCCTTTTGAATGGAAACGCACATCGGGCGGTATTTGCAATCGAACGGAAAAGCCTCCATATCCCTTTTCATCCTCTGAACCGCCAAGCAACAGGTCCGGCACCAAGGCACGAAGGGAAATCTCAAAATCAATTGCCCGGTAATCCGTTTCACGGGGATGGATGCTGATCCTGAGCCTTTCCTCCATGAATGGAAGCGGCCTACCTTTGCGGTCTGCGTACATAGGCGATTTCCAAAGTATACGAGAGGTGAAGGAAGGCAGGGAGCCTGAAGGTTGCAGCCTTACCTCCTGCACCTCCCAAATAAAATCGCGGCATTCCCAGGCATCGCCAATTTTTTGGTTATTGATAAGCAATTGGTGCCAGGCCCAGAATATGCCCCTGTGATGGAGATGGTCTACGGGAAAATCTTCGGTGAGCACTTCACCGTTAAGGCCATAGAGCGGATGTATGTAGTTTGACCGTTCAAACCGGCCATCAATGGAACGGCGTGCGGTATGGTAGAACAACAAATCCATTCCCCCTTCAGAAACGCGGATGCCCCCGGCTTCCCTGCTAATTTCCGGCATTTGGGCCACAACGCAAATGGGAAGGAAAAGTGCAGTTACCATAGGGAACATTAAACGGCTCATCAGAATTGCCTTTTATTAATCGTCTACGGAGGCAAAAACCATCTGGCGGAATTTCCAGCCGGTCTGGTCATTTACAGGGCCCTGTGTTTGTTTCATCAGAACCCCGATGATACCGGTTTCAGGGTCGGCAAAATATTGGGTATTAAAATAACCACCCCAGTCAAAGGTACCTTCACTGCCCTGGCCCCCCTTATCCTGCCCCTCTGGGGTAACCACCCCGAAGGCCAGGCCGTAATGTTTGTCGCTGTTCCAGAGATCGCCCACCTGATTGCCCATTATGCTGTTTATTGTAGTGCTACTAAGGAGGCGCTGCCGGTTAAAATTTCCTCCATTGAGGTACATCTGCAGAAATTTCGCGTAATCAGCAACGGTGCTTGAGAGCCCCGCCCCGCCCGAAAAAAAGCGTTTGGCCCCTTTTATGGGATAGTCCGGATCGTAAAAAGTAATGGGGTAAGGCTTCCATTTACCTTCTTCCTTTCGCTGAACCTTTACGAGGAGAGAATGTTTGTCCTGCGGCAGGTAAAACCAGGTATCATCCATTCCGAGAGGGTCGAAGATCCTTGTACGAAGGAACTGGTCGAAAGGCATGCCGGAAACAATCTCCACCAGGTATCCCAGGACATCAAGCCCTTCACTATAGGTGAACTTAGCTCCCGGGTCGTGGTGCAGGGGTAATTTCGCAAGCTTTTTTACACTTTCGGAAATAGGGATATCTTCGGTAGTGAACAGGTCTGTGATCCCTGCCTTATGGTAGATTTTTTTAAAACGCTCATCGCCGTCAATTACCCCGTAACCAATTCCGGAGGTATGGGTAAGCAGGTGACGGATGCTGATGTCTTTCCCGGCCGGCCGTGTTGTATAACTACTATCGGCATCATTAAATGATTCCAGGACCAGGGACTCTTTAAACTCAGGGATGTATTTTGATATAGGGTCATCCAGTTGAAATTTCCCTTCTTCCCAGAGCATCATTATTGCAGTGGAAGTGATGGCTTTGGTCTGGGAGGCGATGCGGAAGATGGCATCCTTCTCCAGGGTTTTCCCCCCCTGGGTATCTGCATGGCCATAAGCCTTGTGGAAAACGATCGTGCCATTTCTTGCGATCAGGGCCACCGCCCCCGGAATATCACCGGCCGCAACGGCTTGCTGTAACATGGCATCAATTCTGTCAAGCCTGGTGTCCGACATGCCGGCGTCTGCCGGGGCTCCCGCTTTAAGGGTTTCGGGTTCCTGGGCGGCAAGGGAACAAGCGAACAGGAGAAAAATACAAACTAAGAGGTTTTTCATAGGGTTTGGTATTGGCATCATGGCGGCAGACAGCAAAACAGCCCGCTTCCTGGCTTAAATGTACATAATTTCTCTTTCCGATGCCAATAGGGTCATGGGAGTAGTGCGGTACCGGAAGATAAGATACCGGGGATTATGAAAAACCGGCTAATAATAAAGCCTGCCATCTGGCAGGCCATGGTTGAATATTAATCTCTGGGTACTATAATCTGGCACAATCGTGACATAAAGGATAACCTCCGCTTCCCCTTTTGCGGTTTTCTTTGGAAATGTTCTTTCCATGAACGCATTCAGTATCGTTGTGATATACATTTCCAGTCTCGCTGTGCCATGGTGATGTCTTTGCCATTTCAGATCATTTAAGTTAAACATATTATTGTGGCGATGGTATTAAAGATAACGATTGAAGTCTTCCCGATTGAATCCTATTAAGCAGAATATTAACTATATAGCCGCTTCCCGGGGTTTGATAAACTTCACCAAATGACTACAAATGTTTACAAACGAAAATAAATACTTCCTAACCGGTTGTCGCCTCCGGACCACCTTATGTTTGCGCTGTCGGGATACGGAATGCCCGGATGTCTTAACTGTTTCACCTTTAATATTACCATCATGAATGCACTCAGAAACAAAGTTCAACTTATCGGTAACCTCGGGCAGGACCCGGAGATCGTCACCCTGGAAAGTGGCAGCAAGCTTGCCAAATTCTCAGTAGCGACTAATGAGATTTACCGAAACTCCAAAGGGGAGAAAATCACGGACACCCAATGGCATAATGTGGTTGCCTGGGGCAAGACCGCAGAGATCGTAGAATCCTACCTTACCAAGGGCAATGAAGTGGCTGTGGAAGGGAAGCTTATCCACAGGACTTATGAAACCAAGGAAGGGGAGAAGCGCTATGTCACCGAAATAAAATGCAATGAGCTGCTTATGCTGGGGAAGTAAAATTCCTTTAGATCAAGGCTCCCTCACCCCAGGGAGCCTTTTTTAAATTCCCTATGGTATATTTTGCTTTAACCGGGCCTGATTCGGGGATTATTGCTCAACTTTCCAAAGAAACTAAATAAAAAATGAATAGCGCGTAACATCTCCCGCCCGAATCCGTCATGTAAAGGAGCAGATAACCGAAGAATGGAGCTTTTGGACTGTTAACTTTTGGTTAGTGCCTCATTTGGAGTACCTTAACATTAGATAGGACTGATAATGACTGCCAGGGGTTTACATATAAAAACCGGGATCCTCCGCCAAATTAAGGCTGCCGGGGTCCTATTGCTTGGTTGTTGCGTCTGCCCTATGATGGGCACAGCCCAGGAAGGCCAACTCTCCGAAACCCGTCTGGCATTTTTCGAAAATCAGGCCATAGCAGATGCTCATTACGAGCATCATGTTCACTGGCAATCGGAAGAGGATGAACTGGACTACTGGACAGACCAACGGAATTACGAGAAGACCCTTCAACAGTACCAGACTCATGGGTATCAGGTCTACATCTACAGTAAAAGGCAAGCCTACCGTAAACATCAGGCTGCATGTGATGCCGAATGCGGTCATGGTGATTATTACCAGCTGCAGGCCTCCTTTTATTTTCAGCACGGCGACACCGGAAGTTCATCGGATGATTACATAGCTACAAGTACTGTACAATAGGCGGGCTACTCACTTCCTTAATTTTTTATATGTCAGGGGTTTAACAACCATGACATCGCCTTTCTTCCCTGGGTGAGGGCAAATATTCCCGTTAAAATAGGGTGTGCCAGGTAGGGTTTCTGCTTTCCACATTGTTTTCATTGTATCATTGTTAAACAAAATACATATGAAACGATTGGCTTTATTTACGGTTGTATTGCTGCTTTCAGGCTGTGGCTTTCTTTGGGCTCAGGTTACCGGGCCGGATCAGGAAAAACTTTCGTACTACCAGCAACGGGCACGGGAAGATGCCAAATACGAACAATCCCTCGCGATAGGGAATGATGCGGAGGAGTCGGATTTTTGGGAAGAACAGGAATCCTACGAAAAAGATCTTAAAAAAAGGGATCGCAAAGCATACAGAGCCTATATGAAAGGGAAACGCGATGCCTATGCTGAACACTATGAGCATTGCGGACATCACTGTAATCATGGCAGGCACTATTATTCCCATGCCACCTTCTATTACCACGGGTATGGGGATTATTACTACAGGAGGCCATACGGCCGCGGAACTCATACCCGGGTCAGGGTTGGAACGCCGGCTGTACGACTGGGAATCCTCTAAAAATGCAGGATAACAAAATATCGCCCCGATTGGGGCGATATTTTAAGACTCAGGCTACTTTCCTGATGAGGTCGAAACACGGACAACGACTGCAGCGTTTCTGTTCGCCTTTTTGGTATTTCTCACAGCATTTTGTCTTACACCCGGCAGGTACGAGCTCCCTAAACAAGGCTTTTCGCTCCTTTTTTAGTCGCCTTTTAAGTTTTTTCTGCTGCTTCTTAGCGCTTTTCCTGGAATTGCCCAACAAATTGATCTTTGGTGGTCAAAACTAACTATTTTTAATTATTCTAAATAAGAATTATTGTTAAAATTCAGGCTCCCGTATCATTTGCAGCACTGTCTACGGTTATTTGCTGCACATCCCTATCGAATAAATAAAGGCCCCCCTTATCATTGCCAATAAGATTGATCTTGTCCAGAATGGTCCGCGCCAGGGCCTCCTCCTCAATTTGTTCCGAGACATACCATTGCAGGAAATTATGTGTGGAATAATCTTTCTCCTGCAGCGTTACATGAACCAGTTCGTTAATGCTGTTGGATACAAAGATTTCATGCTCGTACAACTCCTGGAACATTTTCTGAAAGTTGCCAAATTCTGTTTTCGGAGCCTTTAACTCTGAAATTTTTGCATGTCCGCCGCGTTCATTCACGTATTTTACCAGCTTAAGCATATGCTGCCGCTCTTCATCTGAATGCTTGTACATAAAATTGGAAATGCCTTCAAGGCCCTTTATTTCGGCCCATGAGGCCATGGATAAATAGGCCTGTGAAGATTCTGCTTCAATGCGTATCTGTTCGTTTAATGCCTTTTCTACTTTTTTGCTTAACATATTCAAATTTCTTTCAACTAAAGTTACAAAATCTTTTATGGTAATACCTTCCCAATAAAATTCAATTTTAGCTCATGCTGATGGGCTGGTTGCTGATCGCTTACCTGGCGGCAACAATCATAGACAGCCCCACGGCATAGACCAATAACATCAGGTAAAGCATGAGGTGTACCCCTTTGGGGGAATCCCTAAATTCCCGCCAAACAAAGATTCCCCAGAGTGCAGCCACCACAGTGGCACCCTGCCCCAGCCCATAGGAAATGGCAGGACCTGCCTGGTCTGATGCCAGGATACTGAAAGACATGCCCACGCACCATATAAGGCCACCGATTACCCCCATAAAATGGTCTTTTGTACTTCCTGCCCTATAGTCCTTAAACTGCAGTGGGGGTCCTTCCAAGGGTCTTTTCATTAAATATACATTGAACAGAAAATTGCTTCCCAGGATGCCCAGGGTAAAAATAAAGACTGCCGTATATGGACTTAATTTACCACTCTCGGGTTCTGTAAAGACAGGGAACATGGCATTGGCGACGTATTTGTAGAACAAGCCCATCAGAGCACCGGCAACCACCGCCAGTAGCAGGCCTTTTGCAGGAACCTTCTGCTGGCTCACCATCAGCCATTGGTACGCCCGGGCATTCAACAGCATGGCAACTACAATTAATCCTACGCCTCCGAATAATATGACAGGATCACCCAGGGGAGCGTCCAGGTAATTCACTATTACCCCAATAACCAGCGCCAGACCTATGCCTATCGGAAAAGCCACCGACATTCCGGCTATGGTAATAGCCGCTACCAGTAAAATGTTTGCCACATTGAACAACAAACCTCCCAAGAGTGCGGATCCTATAAAGTGGATATCCGCCTGCGCCAGGTCTTCAAGAAAAGAACGGCCTTCGTTTCCCGTAGAGCCGGCCGTGAGCGCAAACACAAGGGCAAACAGAACAATCCCAAATACATAATCCCAATAATAAAGTTCAAAGCGCCAGCCCGGGGAGGCCAGTTTCTGGGTGTTAGCCCAGGAACCCCAGGCAAGCATGGTGACCACACAAAAGACAACGGCGAGGGGGTACGATTCTATTATATACATGACACTGGGGTTTTAGTTGATTTCATGCAGGAAAGGGGCGGAGTTTTGCGCCCCCATTCGGGTCACGGATAGGGAAGCGGCCTTAATGCCAAACCGCACCGCCTCTTTCCAGGACTGGTTACGGGCAATTGCGACTGCCAGGGCCCCATTGAAAATGTCGCCGGCCGCAGTGGTATCTATGGCCTGTACCTCGGGGGCTTTTGCCCAAAATTTTTCCGTGGCATTCATAAAAAGTGCCCCCCTGCTCCCCATGGTAATGATAAGGTTCTGAACCCCTAGTCGGAGGCATTCTTTTGCAGCGGCTTCTGCGCTCGCCTCATTCATTACTTCCATGCCGGTGATGAGGCCTGCTTCGGTTTGGTTAGGGGTAAGTAAAAACAGGCCGTTTAAGTGTTGCTTATCGAGTTTGCGGGCCGGGGCGGGGTTGAGGATGAGCCGCTGTCCGCTTTTAGCGCAATGTTCCACCAGACCTGAAAGTACTTCCAGGGGTGTCTCCAGCTGAGTAAGCAATATGCCAGCTTCTCCCAGCAAAGAATTCTGGCTGAGTATATGGACGGACGTTAGCAGATTATTGGCGCCCGGTGCCACCACAATTTCATTCTCGCCGTTTTCATCTATGGTGATAAGAGCGATCCCAGACGCCTGCCCATCCATCTTTTGAACCCCCTGCAGGTTTATCCCTTCTTTTCTGTAATGTGCCAGCGCATTGGTGCCAAACAGATCGTCGCCCACTGCGCAAATAAAGGCAACCTGTGCCCCCAGGCGAACGGCGGCAACAGCCTGGTTGGCCCCCTTCCCGCCATGGAACATAAAGAATTCGCCTCCCAGGATGGTTTCCCCAGGCTTGGGAAATCGCGTGGTCTTTATAACCATATCGGTATTGGAACTGCCAATGACTACGACGTTGGACATTTTATTTGCCGGAATTTAGCTGCCGTGGATTTTGCATACTTGCATAAAAGTCATTGAGGATAGCTTCCTTATCAAAATTCTCCCACAAGACAATTTTCCTGCTGTTGTCTGGCCGGTCTTGCCATTGGCCATTTACCAGGAGCGGCGCCGGGATGGTATCGTGTTCTCCCCAGGAAGGGTTTTTGAGGATAGCCAGGGCCACCATGTCAAAAAGCGCCCTTGAAGGGGGTTCCCCGTGTAAGTCTATATGTTCAAACAGGTCTACCGAATAATCCCCAAAATTATTAAAAATACCACCATGCCTCCCGGTAATACCGGGGGGGTAGGATGGGCCTAAGCCCGGCATTATACGGTTTATATCTTCGGCGGTTGCTCTTACCGCATCCGAGCCGGAAGGTTTCCCATAGCGTACTGTGACAATTTCCAGCGGGATGTTGCTGTTAAGAATATAATTCAGGGCTACCGTATCATTGTCCTGGTTATACTCCCCGGGATCCGGGTAGTTAGACCCCAGCCAGATTACTCTGGTACGGCCGGCCAGGGCAGGGTCTTTCTTAAGGGCGAGGGCTACATTGGTAAGTTTGCCCACTGCTACTATGAGCGAACTGTCTTTTCTGGTGTTACGAAGTATAAAATCAACGGCCTCCTGTCCGTCAAAATTTTCCGGCCTCCAATCTTCAATAATATCTTTATAACCGGCATTCGCCCCTTTTAAGATGGGAACTACTTCATGGGTGCCCGATAACTTCAGGATGCGCTCGGCTTCATCATAATGGCCCTGTATGTCGCCCCCGTTAAAGGTGGCATTAACAGTAACTGCGGGAACTTCAAAGACATGGCTATTAAAAAAAAGGTAGGCCAGGGCATGCTGGTCGTCCAGTTCATTATTGGCATCAGTATCAAAAATGAGGGATATTTTTTCGGCGCCGGATTCTTTTGAGTCCATGACTTCCCGGGAATGATGGGTTTCTTTACAGTTCAGAAATAACAGGAGCAAGAACAAACAACCACTGGCAAGGGTATAGTTTCGCTTCATATAAAGGAAGTATAAGGATGAATGGTTCCTAATAAAGATATAAAAAATATTCCTCTGCCCTCATTTCCAGCAGCAGCGGCTACTTTAAGTACCTAGAAGCTGAGGACCAATCCCAGTTGGCCAGGCCCCAGTTGTAAATCCCAGCGCAGTGCATTGCGATCATCGTTGTATTTTTGGTCGTATTTATTGTCGAGGTAGCGGTCTATGGCCTCAACAGTAAAAATACTGACAGCCGTACTAAAAACTAAATCGGAAAGCCAATGTTTCCCTTCCCAAAGCCTGGAAACTCCCGGAACTGCGCCCAGGGTGTATATCCCCGCTTTTATCCAGGGGTTATGAAATTGTTTGGCGATGGCGTAAGCGTTGGTAAAAGCCAGGATGTGATGGCCTGAAGGGAAGGAATGATAATCCTTATTAGTGTTCCAAAAAGGATCAAAAGTGTCTTTGCCCAATCCGACCAGCGGTCGCGCTCGGCCTGCAGCCGATTTAAGAAATTGCTGCAGGAGGCCGGCAGAACTGGCCGAGGCGATCAACAGCACTCCGGTACGCCTTAATTTCGGATTGTCTGTAACCAGGGCAAAGAGGTAGACAGTCCCGGTTAACATATAATTTCTGGTAGGGTTGCCGTACTGGAATCCGTAATCCCTTACAAACTGGGGAATATCCTCCTTTATCCCTATGAAATAATCAGACACGGACTCATCAATCAGGTAGGCCGCCAGAGAGCCGCCAACAACCCCGCCCATGGTGGCCCACTGGTTGCCTTTCCAGTAAAGAGGCCTGGAATAGGAATATCCTATCCCCCCGAATATATTCCCAAGGTCATAGGTAAAATTGTCCCATCCGGTTTCCCTGTTCGAATTGATAGAATCCTGTGCCGCAAGTTCAGTGCAGGTGAAAAGCACAAAAATGAGTAAAAGCCACCTCATCTTATTGGAATTTTTCTTTTAGAAATAAAGTCACTGGGCCAGGCGGAAAGTATTGGCATGTGTTTCTACTATGGTTTTGATCTCGGGCGAATAGCCGCCTCCCATACTGCATTGCTCGGGGAACTTGTTTTTATGGCAGCCTTCCAGGACAAAACGTTCTCTTTCCCGGCAGCCCTCCGGGCTGAGAGAAAGGGTCCCCAGCTTATCGCATTCCACCACGCCCACCCCGCAAAGATAAAATATAAAGTCTGGTGCAACCTCATCTATTATAAGGGGGAGCGAAAGTTTTAATAAGCGGGGACATTCTAAATCCCCGGTGCCTTTTCCAAGTGGAATATCCAAATTTGATAATTCTTTTTTAAAGGGGTAATTTTCCGCACCGTGCATGGAAAAGGTAGCTACCGGAGAATCGCCTGAAGTGACCGCGGCGGTACCATTTCCCTTGTGTACATCGGGATCAACTATAAGGATTTTCCCTGCAAGGCCTTTTTCCTGAAGGTACCTGGCTCCAGCTGCCTGGTCGTTCAACCTGCAAAATACCTCCCCCCTGTTGCTGAAAGATGGGGCGTGCCCCCGGCAATATTCATGGCGATCCGTGTTCGATGGCATACTCACAGGATTTCATTGTGCTTTCAGCTATTGTGCCTCCCGCTCCACCAGATGTTTACCAAGGGGAAATCCAATTTTCCTTATCTCCGCGGGCAGCAGGTTCAGCTGCTTTAAATTATCGAAACAAACGGGCTCATGGATGGTGGTAAAATCTTCATCAGGGGGTAGGGAAGGTTCAAAAAAATTTGCAGAACTACAACTGCCTTCATGGAGCAACTGTTCGGGCAGCAGTACATATTTTTGCATCGGAAATCGATGCCCCATTGGAAGGGGTGGCTGTATTGAGTGTGGTACGCTATTCTGAGCCCTACACTAGTTTATGGTCTGCCCGTTGCTTACCCCGGTTTCATCAGGGTTTAGGAAGACCAGCTTGCCCGTTTCATTTTCCGTCATCAGGATCATCCCCTGGCTTTCCACACCACGAAGAGGCCTGGGGGCCAGGTTGACCAATACAGTAACCTTCTTCCCGATGATTTCCTGAGGCTCAAAACTTTCTGCAATGCCCGAAACTATGGTACGTTGGTCCAGGCCGGTGTCTACCTTTAACAGCATGAGTTTTTTGGTTTTGGGCATTTTCTCTGCTGCAATGATGGTGCCTACTCTCAGATCCATTTTGGAAAAGTCGTCAAAACTGATGGTTTCCTTCTGTGGCATGTGTTCGCTATTTGAAGATTCATTTACTTTTTTTGTAGTTTCCAGCCTCGCCAGCTGTGCCTCGATTTCCTCATCTTCGATCTTGCGGAAAAGCAATTCCGCCTCCCCTATGCGATGGCCCGCCGGTAGCAGGAATTCCTTTGTGGCAACCGAATCCCAGGAAGCCTGCCCTTCCCCGGTAGGCAAACCAAGTATTTTTTTAAGTTTCTCCGCAGTAAATGGCAAAAAGGGCTCGCATAATACAGCCAGGGCCGCCGCTATCTGGAGGGCCACAAACATTATCGCCGTAACCCTTTCTTCGTCCTGTTTTATAACTTTCCAGGGTTCCTCACCGGCCAGGTACTGGTTGCCCAGTCGCGCCAGGTTCATAAGTTCCTGGCTTCCTTCACGGAAACGGTATCTGGAAACCGATTCCGCCAGGGTTTGGGGAAAAGACCTCATAGCCTTTAAGGTTTCCCTGTCTGTGGTGGTCAGTTCCGAAGGCGAAGGTATTTTTCCTTCATAATACTTATGTGTAAGGACCATCACGCGATTTACAAAATTGCCAAAGATGGCTACAAGCTCGTTATTGTTTCTCGCCTGGAAATCCTTCCAGGTAAAATCATTATCCTTCGTTTCAGGGGCATTTGCCGTAAGCGCATAACGGAGCACATCCTGCATATCCTTAAAGTCTTCCAGATATTCGTGCAGCCAAACGGCCCAGTTACGGGAGGTAGATAATTTATGTCCTTCCAGGTTAAGGAATTCATTGGCGGGGACATTTTCCGGAAGTATATAATCGCCGTGTGCCTTTAACATAACCGGGAAGATGATACAATGGAATACGATATTGTCCTTTCCGATAAAATGCACCAGTTGTGTCTGCCCGTCCTGCCAGAAGGGTTCCCAGTTTTTCCCTTCCCTCTCTGCCCACTCTATGGTAGAGGAGATATACCCAATCGGGGCATCAAACCAAACATACAGGACTTTTCCTTTACCGCCAGCCACCGGTACCGGGATACCCCAGTTGAGGTCGCGGGTTACAGCCCTGGGCTTCAGCCCATCGTCTATCCACGACTTGCATTGCCCGTACACATTGGGTTTCCAGTCGTTTTTATGGCCTTCGATGATCCAATCCTTCAGGAAGTCCTCATAACGGTCGAGTGGGAGGTACCAATGGCGGGTTTCCCGCAGGGTGGGTATGGAACCACTGAGTGTTGATTTCGGATTAATAAGCTCGGATGCGCTTAGGGTGGAACCGCAGTTTTCGCATTGATCCCCGTAGGCTTCCGGATGGCCGCATCTCGGGCAGGTACCCGTAACAAAACGATCGGCAAGGAACTGGCCGGCCTCCTCATCGTAAAGCTGCGCGGTTGTTTCCTCCACGAAATCGCCCTTTGCATGAAGCTTAAGGAAAAAATCCGAAGCAGTTTTGTGGTGGATGGGAGCCGAAGTCCTGGAATAATTGTCGAAGGAAATCCCGAAGTTTTCAAAGGAAGTTTTGATCATGGCGTGATACTTGTCTATCAGCTGTTTAGGCGAAATCCCTTCCTTTTTTGCCTTCATGGGGATGGCTACCCCGTGTTCATCACTCCCGCATACGAACGCGACTTCTTCTCCGGTAAGGCGAAGGAAGCGCACATATATGTCCGCAGGGACATAGACCCCTGCCAGGTGCCCGATATGAATAGGTCCGTTGGTATATGGCAGGGCAGCAGTTACTGTATAGCGGGCTGGTTTCTTCGGCATCAAAAATTATTTAAGCCACAAAAGTAACTATTTTTTCAGGCCTTGCATTGTGGCCTGCCCGAAAATGAAAAACCCCCGGGGGCGATAACAATTATCGACAGCCGGGGGTTAGCCTGATAAGTAGGGGAAATTTAGGACACCATAACTGATTTAGACATTTTCCGGTCCTGTACCTGTATCCTGTAGATATACTTTCCAGTCGACAGATTCATAGGCATCCGGTCGCGGATATTGATTTCCGCGTTTCCTTCCAGCATCATTTCATTGAAGATAGTACCAACATTCTGTCCGAGGATGTTGTATAACTGTATATCAACATGAGCTGTGAACGGCATTTCCAAATAGATATGGGGTGTTTCTTTAGTCGGATAAAAAGGCCTGTGTACAATGGCATCCAGTAGTTCCGGAGTGGGAACTTCGCCGTCCGGATTACCCGGAGTAGGCGGGGTTGGAGGATCATCGCTGTAAACAATATCGGGGAATTCAGTCCCGCTGCAGCTAAAGCCAAGGTTTACCGGGCTATAGGGGTGGTCCAGCAGGTGTTGTTCCACCAGCGGGATGGGTACGCAGAGCCACTCTGCGAGAACGGTGGCGTAAAGGTCCCTGAAGTCCATGGTGTACTCCAGGTTGCCCCGGTTGTTGGGATTATCCAATGAGGGGTGTTCCCCCACGAATGCGCTTCCGTTAAGTCCCGATCCGAAGAAAAGGGTGGGGGCGGCCTTCCCGTGGTCTGTGCCGTTCGACCCGTTTTCGAAGATCCGCCGGCCGAATTCAGAGAAGGTCATGCTAAGCACGTTGTCGTCTTGTTCTGTAAAAGCCAGGTCGTCGTAAAAATTATCTACGGCAATCGAGAGGTTAGACATCAGTCGTTCATGGGCAAGGGGCTGGTTCCCGTGGGTATCGAAGCCCCCCATGGATATCATGTAAACCTTGGTGCCCAGATTACCTTTTATCAACCGGGCAAGTAATGCCAGCTGCCTTGCGAAGCCGTTGTCCTGATATTCCACCTGGTTCTGTCCGCGTTCATAGGCCTGGTGAATAAGGCCGGAGTATTCATAAGTGGTGTTGGCCACCCCCCTGAGGAATTTCAGCTGGTCGCCGTACATACAGTTGTTAAACAGGCTGTCGTCAAGGCTATATTGAACACCCGATTCGGCAATCTGTTCCAGCTGTTCCACATTGGAGGTAACAAAGGCGTAATTTGTTTCTTCCCCCTGGAAAACGAGGCTGCCAAAGTTACCTATTTGTATGGCGGCCGGGGCAGGCGGCGGGTTAACCAGGTAATCGGGATAGATATTTTCGAAATATCGCCCCATCCACCCGGTATTTTCACCACTGAAGCCGGTTGTGGTAAGGTCTGTATTGGCAAAAATGTCAGAACCGGTAAAATGCGAAAGGCTCTGATTTTCATAACCCACGCCGTGTACAGCCTTGAACTGACCTTCGCCCCACATGGCCTCCAGGGAATTCATATAGGTGGGGATGCCGAATTCATCGGTAAGCCTTAGGATCTTGCTTTCAGGGAGGTAAATGTTTGGGCGGGCGTTCCTGTAGGTATCGTATTGTTCTATAGGGATCACTGTACTCAGACCGTCGTTGCCGCCGGACAGGCGGATAAGGATCAGGATGGCGTCTGTTGGGGCATAGGCAATGGCCGCGGTCAGTGGGGACGGCGCAGATGCGGTGAGCAGGTTGCTGCCCAGCATCATTGAACCTGACCCGGCTATGCCTAATGCCTGAAGAAAGGAGCGCCTGCTCCAATACTTATGTTCCAGGTCGTGTTTGTGGTCGTTTTTTATATGGTTGGGGAAATGGTTGTTGCACATAACAGTAGGTTTACTTTAATTGAAATTCGGGTTGTCTGGAAAGATGCATGAGCAGGAGGAATACCTGCTGAGGTACTTCAGGGCTAATAGTCAGCATCCATAACCCCAATCCGCCCGGGAAGTAATCCGCACCGTAATAGTTTTCAGGGACATCCTCGATTTTAAAGACAGACATGGCATTGTCAAAGTCCTGCTGAGTAAGCAGCCCTTTGGGGAGGAATTTATTTATCAGGGCCGATACAACTATTTCTGGATTACTGGTATTGCTGTTCGCCGGCCCTACGGCATCCATAGCCAGGGTCCTGAATTGCTCGGCATTGCTCTGGTAGAATGCCTGGAGGAAAACCTCCACCGTCAGCCAGCGGCCGATAATAAAGTTAGTGTTGATCCAGCTGCGATCTCGCTGCCATCCCGCCACATCTACCGGATCGAATAAATCCTGACCCAGGAGGCCGGTGGCGTCAACAACATTCAACAGGGTGCTGTTGTCATAGGCAAATCCTGTTTCTTTAATCAGGTTAAGGTACAGGTCGAACGGACTTTTAATGATCACCCCGATGGCCTCATCGTCAAAAAAATGCTGGCTTTTAAATAATTGTGAGAGAACGGGGGCTATTTCGAAGTTGTTTGCCACGAAAGTACCGGCCATACCGGAAATGATCAGCTGTGCATTGCCCGCTTCGTCAGCCGAATCGGGATGCACAAAGAACTCATAGAGTTTCGTACAGATAAAAGTGGCTATTTCATTGGCCCTTTGGGCGAAAAGTATGTCGATGACATCGTCATACCCCCAATTTCCTGTCTGGCCGAGGATGGTCTTAGAACCCGCGTCGAAGGCAGTAGGATCGAAGGCAACCGGAGTACAGCCTATCTCGCCGCGTTCCACATAGCCCGACAGGGCTCTGGACGTTTCTATAATATCCTGTTCCGTATAGCCGTTCCCTTCTCCCAGGGTAAAGAGCTCGTAAAGTTCCCTGGAATAGTTCTCGTTGGGGTTGTCTCCATTATTATAGGCGCCGTCCAGATAGTAAAGCATGGCATTGGTAAGCCCGATTTCGGAAACAAAGGTTTTGAAATTCCCAATGGCGTTTCGTTGCAGGCAGCTTGTGTAATGGTAAAGGAAGGAACTGCAGTTATAAATATCCAGTTCCGTTACAAAATGGTTGCTCCAGAAAAAGCTGAGCCGGTCGCGGAGGTTGTTGTTGATTAAAGCCGCGCTATAGGTGATCTTCCACTCTTCATGTTGTGCCCTGCGCACCTGGTTTGCGGCATCATCATCAGCCGGATAATTACTGTTATTCCAGTCCGCCCATACGGGTGCAGGGCTGGTGGCCATTGCAAGTGCCTCATTGATAAGGTTGTCTACCAACGCTCCTGCAGACGAGCCCACAGCCTGGTTAACGGTTTGCACCGACGCACTGAACCCCAGACGTCTGTACAGATGCGCAGCACGGGAGGCATCGAGGGGGGTTGTGTATGGCGCTAATGTAGATGTATTACAATTAACGAAGTAGTCCATAGTAAATTTAAGGCTTTAAGGACGTTCATGGTTATAGGGGCAACATCTTAACGCTCAATACAAATGATTAGTATGGTTTTTCCAGGATATTCGATATTCGGGATTCGAATTTACCGGTAATGCAATATTTTTGCGATGAACTACATTTATTTTCGATGAAATACACTTTTTTTTAAGAAATCGAAGATAAGTGGCCCGACACAACGACCTGGGTGCTATAGGTGAGAGCCTCGCGGCTTCTTATCTGGAACGGCATGGATATAAGGTGCTCCATAGGAATTATCGATACCTGAAGGCCGAGATAGACATCATTGCGAGGAAAGGCAACGTATTGGCAGTGGTAGAGGTAAAGTCCCGTACTTCGGAGGATTTCGAACCTATAGCGGGTACCGTAGGCAGGAAGAAAGTAGCACGGCTCGTGCTTGCCGCCGATCAATATGTAACTTCCCGGGATATAGATCTGGAAGTACGTTTTGATATTATTACTGTTTATTTCCAGGGGAAGCACCCGCAGCTCACCCATATAGAAAACGCTTTCTATTACTTTTAAATTTGTTTTATTTATAACAAATTGTTATTTTTGTTCTACAACCAAGCCATATGAAAACAATTTCTTCCGTTGTTGAACAATACATTAAAAAGAAGCCCTTCTTACAAAGTGCCCTTGCCCAGGGCATTATTAACCTTACCTCCCTGTCTCGTATTGTTAAACCTGAGATTGAGGAAGAGCTGGGCAAGGAGATACGGAACGGGGCCATAGTCATGGCATTGAAAAGACTGTCAGACGATATGGAATTCCGGGCAACCCACCGGATCATAAAAGTTCTCAAGAACATTGGAGAAATCACTGTGAGGTCTTCCCTGACCGATTTTACATTTCTGGTTTCCGATTCCATCCTGGAGAATCAGACCGAATTGCTGGAAGAAGTAAAAAAGAACAAGGATGTTTTTTATACCTCTTCAAGGGGAGTTAACGAACTTAACATTGTGGTGAGCAATATTCTTGATAAGGCTGTGGAGGAACTCTTTAAGGATGAAAAATGTACGCAGAAAGCAGAGAATCTTTCATCCATAACGGTAAAACTGCCTGCGGAAAATGTATCGGTACCCGGGATTTATTACTTTATTTTCCAGCGCCTGGCCTGGGAAGGAATTGTACTTTATGAAGTTATTTCCACAACAAATGAGTTTACTATTATTGTTAATGACGACCAGGTAGACATTGCATTCCGGACGATTAAGGACCTTAAAACATTGTAGGCAATTAGAATAAGGTTTAATTGTATTATTTACGGCTCAATTCGTAGTTGCAGCGCATCATAAGAGACAGAGGTAAGCGTGAGGAGGACGTAGTGCGTTTCCCCTTTTTTGACAGTAACCCCCAACAATGCATTTTGGAGCAATTCGGATTTGAACTTCCTGTTG
>CAYSVQ010000081.1:0-10033 GCA_964434565.1 uncultured Flavobacteriaceae bacterium
TTATCCAGCATGTCGAGCTGCATCACATGTACCATTGGCAGCGAAGCATAAGGCATCCCAGCTGTAATTTCTGACTCAGGCAACGGGGAAGTAAGGGAAGAGCCAGTTTTGGCAATATCGTCATAAGCCATGCGCATTACCGGCCGGCTGGAATTACTCATGGCGAAATATTTGGTACCCTTTTTATCATAGGGAATTATATCGATAGGCGAATTACCATAGCCCATCTCAGCGACTGTACGCCCCTTTATATGTTTGCCGTTCTGCAATTCGCTCATGGGAAAAAGCACCAGGGGCGTGCAGGTATAACTGGCCAGTAGGTAATCGGCCCCCTTCAGGTTGATCACAGTAAAGGTTTTAATCGGGGCATGGGTTTCATATTGCCCGTGTGCCGCATGGTAGATCTCCAGGGAAGCAAAATCCTGTTTCTCGTTAAAGGGGAAAGGGATACTGCGGAAGGTAGAACCGAATTCGCGGTTAGAGAGGCCGGAAACCAGTACCCTGCCATCGTGGTATTTCAGGTCAGACACCGCCCAAACGCGCAAAGGCCTGCCTCTATCGTCCTTTGCAGCCTCTGCCACAGGGTCTTTTAGCGCGATACTTGAGAAATAAACATCCGTAAGGGTAACGGCTTCCAGCTCTTCACCTTTAAGTTTCAGCAAAACCGGTTGCCCTTCAAGGTTGGAGACGGAGAAGTAGACGTTTTTTGAGATGGGGTTAACCGCCATATCATGAATCTTCACGTTATCCACAGTAGTTCCCAGGGCTGCGGCTACTTTCTTGTCAAATCCCTTGATGGAGTATTCCATTGCGCTGCCGTTAGCATCGGTATCTTTGGTGTCCAGGGCATGGATAGCAGCTCCCCGGGCATCACCCATAAAAAGGATGCCCTCCGGGCCAAAGCTGAGTTCTGTGATGGAAGCTATCGCGGGATCTCCCAGGGTGAGTCCGTATTTCAGCGCTTTTTCGTTAGTTGGTATTGGGATGTCCGGAGAAAACGACATCAGCAATACGACCCCCAGAAGCAGGGTCCATGGTGTTTTTTTCATAGCGAGGAGTTTTACTTAAATGTATCGATTTTTCGACAATTCCCTGAAGCACAGCTTCTTCATTAACGAAATTTTAACGGAACGATTTTAAATGTTTTACCTAAAGGCACAATTATTTCCCTTTCATCAAACATTTTTCGTTCATTAACGCCTGCTACCGATATGTAGTCCCTGACGGGACCCAATTGATACGGAAACCTTAACATACAAATAAACAAATACACATATCCCCAAATAAACCTTTTCAAACCGCCAATTTCTCCTTGAAATCATTTACTACCCCACCTTTCAGGAGAATGTCTATTTGCCTCTGGCTAAGGCTATGGGAAACTTCTATTTCAATTGCTTTATTACCGTTGCCGACCTGCAGGATCACGGGTTGGTTATGCATTACTGCATCTCTCAGCCCACGCAGGCGTACCATGTCGCCCTGTTCTAATTTGTCCAGGTCTTCCTTGTTTTGGAATTCCAGCGGAACGATGCCGAAATTTACCAGGTTTTGCCAGGCGATGCGGGCGTAGCTTTGGGCGATTACCGCTACCTGCCCCAGGTATTTGGGTGCCAGGGCCGCATGCTCCCTGCTGCTCCCCTGCGCATAATTATCCCCGGCAATTACTATATGTCCGCCGTATTCCTCTTTTGCCTTCAAGGCGCGTTCATAATAAGTTTCATCTATCACCGTATAGGAATATTTACTGATCTCGGGGATGTTGCTTCGGAACGGCAACACCTCGGCACCGGCCTTGAGGATTTCATCGGTAGAGACATTGTCGCCCATTTTGAGCAGAATGGGCACCTCATACTCCGATTTGAGGGCCTCAAATTCAGGAAGGGCCGAGATGTTGGGGCCTTTTATGAGCTCTACTTCTTCTCCATCCACAGGTGGCGGCAGCAGCATATCCGTATTAAGAATCTGCATTTCCGGGGCTTCGTAAACAGGGTATTCCATGCCATAAAGCTGCTTCAGGTCGCGCGGGTCCGTAATCTTACCTGTAAGCGCCGAAGCCGCGGCCGTTTCGGGGCTGCAAAGATATACCCTGTCATCTTCGGTCCCGGAGCGATCCGGGAAGTTACGGGGCACGGTCCGCAGGCTGATGGTGCCGCTTGCCGGAGCCTGCCCCATACCGATGCACCCCATGCACCCTGATTGATGGAAACGCGCCCCCGCCTTGATCAGGTTCGCGAAGGCTTTGTTATCTATCATGTTCTGTATGATCTGCCGGGAAGTTGGATTGATGTCCAATGAAACCTCGGCAGAAACGGATTTACCGCTGACAATTGCCCCTGCTATCCAGAAATCGCGAAGCCCCGGGTTGGCTGATGATCCTATGACTGCCTGCTTAATAGGCAATCCTTCAACTTCCTTTACCGTAACCACATTACCGGGACTCGTCGGCTTGGCGATCAACGGCACGAGCTCGTCCAGGATAATTTCGTCTTCCAGATCATACGAACAACCATCATCTGCCATGAGGGCCACGTAATCGTCTTCCCGTCCCTGTGACCGAAGAAACCGCCTGGTTTCCTCATCGCTGGGAAACACTGTGGTAGTGGCTCCCAGTTCGGCCCCCATATTGGCAATCACATGCCTGTCCATGGCGCTCAATCCTTTCAGCCCCTCTCCGTAATATTCGATGATCTTCCCTACCCCGCCCTTTACATCATACCGGCGGAGCATTTCCAGGATGATGTCTTTTGCACTCACCCAATCAGGAAGTTTTCCGCTAAGCTTAACTCCCATAATGAGCGGCATTTTCACGAAGTAAGGCTGGCCGGCTATAGCGGCGGCCACATCCAGACCGCCGGTACCAATGGCGAGCATCCCGAGGGAACCTGCGGCACAGGTATGGCTGTCTGATCCCAGCAGTGTTTTTCCCGGAATTCCAAACCGTTCCATATGTACCGGGTGGCTGACCCCATTCCCGGGCCTGCTGTACCAGAGGCCATATTTCTGGGCCGCGGATTTCAGAAAGAGATGATCGTCGGCATTTTTAAAGTCGGTTTGCAACAAGTTATGGTCTACATACTGCACGGCAACTTCAGTGCGTGCCTTATCCAGCTCCATGGCCTCCAGTTCCAGTTGAACCAGGGTGCCTGTGGCGTCCTGCAGCAGGGCCTGGTCTATTCTCAGGCCTATTTCTGTCCCTGCGGTCATTTCGCCATGCAGTAAATGATCATTTATCAGTTTTTGCGTTACGTTAAGTGGTTTCATTGTCAAGTTTTTTCAAGGGTTAACCCGTCGATATAATCCGGCCAGGATAATCTAGTCCATTTAAATATTGCTTTTTGATGCAAATGCTTAAATTTTTAATTTCTTCGCTTAGGATGCGTTGACAGACCCTGATAGTATGATTACGATTCTTATCTTTGCGCCTTAAAATCGCATACATGCTGGTCTGGGCTTCGTTTATCGCTTTAATCATGGTTTTCCTGGCACTGGACCTCGGGGTTTTTAACAAGGAAGATCATGTGATCCGCACCAAGGAAGCCTCGCTATGGACTGGTTTGTGGGTGTCAATTGCCCTGGGGTTCAGTGGTGTGATATACTGGTTGTTTTCGGAAGGGCTGATAGACAATCCAACCAACCTCACGCCGGGCAGCGCAGTAATGAAATATATTACAGGCTACCTAATTGAACTATCGCTAAGTATAGACAACGTTTTTGTAATCGCCGTTATATTTTCATCCTTTGGCATCCCCCCTATATACCAGCATCGCGTTTTGTTCTGGGGTATCCTGGGGGCAATCGTCTTCAGAGCCGTCATGATTGTGTTCGGGGTTGCCCTTATCAACAGGTTCGACTGGATCATCTATGTATTTGGGGTGTTCCTGTTGTTTACCGCTTATAAAATGCTTAAATCCGAGGGGTCGCAGTTTAATCCCAAAACGTCTTTTGTCTTCCGGCAGATAAGTAAAATCTTCCCTGTTACAACGGCAATTCAGGGGCACAGTTTTATTGTCAGGAGAATGGGGGTAAAAGCGGCCTCCCCCCTGCTGATTGCGCTGATCGTTATAGAACTTACCGATATTCTCTTTGCCCTCGACAGTATCCCTGCGATCCTCGCGATCACTGCCGATCCGTTTATAGTGTTCAGTTCCAATATCCTTGCAATCCTTGGCTTACGGTCGATGTATTTTCTTATCTCCCGGATGCTGGCCAAGTTTCGCTATATTAACTACAGTTTGGTGGTAATTTTAGCTTTCGTTGGCCTTAAGATGCTTTTCTCGCATAATATCGACCTGCCGGAATGGCTATCCCTGACGGTAATATTAGTTTCCCTGCTGGCGGGTATTCTCTCCTCCCTGCTGATCCCGGATAAAACTAATGTGGAATAAAGGATCCGGACTTAGCAGTGCATTTTGGCCATTCCAATATATTCCAGCACATTTATTTCCAACTCGCGGTACTCCTGAAATAGCTGCCGGTATCTCTCTGATTGCTCAACCATGCATTTTTTATCGCCTTCGAGGGATTGTATTGTTTCCAGGTTTTTACTTTGCAGCATCTCCAGCTTGTGCTTGAGGACCTCAAATCGCTCCCAAAGTTTATGGGTTTTGGGTTCACAGACATAAGACCTAAGAGTTTCCCTCAGGTGAATTAACTCCCTGTTGTTCCTTACCAGGCGTTGAATGATTTGATTCGGCGTTTTAAGCAGGGGCCGGCCTACATGTTCTTGCTTTGTCATTGGGGCTGTTTTTTAAAGGAAATGGTGTTGCACTTTCATTAAGATACGAAAATTCGCTATAATTATTAACCCTATAAAGCAGAAAGTCAGACTTTAACGTTTTCTTCTCATTCATTTAACAAGCTGCGAAGTAAATTAGGAGGGTAGTTGTTTTATAATTTTGGAATTGTGTTGAAGGACCATTATATTCCAGCAAACCCCTAATCTATGAACATAAATTTTGAATATGACGAGGTACAGGCAAGCGCGCGCCTGGAAGAACTTGCGGCCGGGAAACTGGAAAAGCTTATTGCAAAGTATGATTTTATTGTACGATGCGATGTGCGTTTCGCCTATGAGAATACTTCCAAGCCCGATTCCGGAAGTATCTGCAGGATCCTTTTGAGTGTGCCCGGGCCGCGGCTTTTTGCCGAAGCCAGTCATGGTGAATTCGAAAAGTCTGTTGCCGAGGTAGTAACAGACCTCGAAAGGCAACTTAAAAAGCGGAAGGCCAAAATGAATACCCACTAACAATGAAAGAGCAAGACAAGAGTGTGATCGCTTCAGACAGCCGTCAGTTAACCCTGATCTATAATTCCCAGACCAGCATGGGAAAACAAAGCCTGGGGTATGCCGAAAGTTCAGGAGATAAAGTCCATACCATCGATATCTCCAAGACAAAGATCGGGGACACGGCCTGGGTAAGTATAGCCGATGGCGTGGGGAAACCCCTGCATCAGTTGCTAGATAAGGACCTGTCGGAATTACCAGATGTGAATGCTTCTGATTTCGATACCGATGACTGGCTGAAACTCCTGAATAAAAACCCCGGTATGCTGCAGCATCCCATTGCTATCAAGGGGAAGAAATACATGCAGCTTGTCACGCCCTCGGAAATCCTCAGGTTTTTTAATGTAGATTCCGCCGGCCTGGAGAAGCAAGAAGAAGGCCGGCAAACAACCACCAGACCGGATTCAGAAGAAGAAAAATTTGTTTAATACCGCCTGGCTTCCGGCGGAGGTTTGCCGGTGTATCCGGGTTCGTAGTACTAATTGGCGCATTTATACTTCCCGGTATGCCAGGTAGCACCTCAGAAATGCCTTTCAGTTAAGATATGCGCCTGCTCTGCTTATAGCTTATCCTGCAATTTGCTTCTTACTTATCAGTTCCATGGCGTCCCGCACGGTTTGCATGGCATCCATATCTGCGTTTTCCAGGATGATTCCAAACTCATCCTCCACGTCCAGGATAATATCGACCAGGTTGGCTGAGTTTATGTTAAGTTCATTAACCAGGTGGCTGTCCATCCCTATCTCGTCAACGGAAACATCTTCCGGCAGATAAGGCCCTATAATATCCTTCAGCTTTTGATAGTATTCTTCCTTATTCATATGATTCAAATGGTAAAACGTTTAAAAATAACACAGGCATTAACATCCCCGAATCCAAAACTTGCTTTCGCCAGGATTTGCAAAGGATGAGAAACGGATTTCAGTGGAACTTTCTCCCGAGCGATCAGGGCAGCGATACCAGGGTGCAGGTCATCACAATTCGTATTCCCGAACACAACTCCTTCCCTGAACTGCAACAGGGCTCCTACACATTCAATACTTCCTGCAGCGGCAAGGCAATGACCAAGGGTGCCTTTAAAGGAGTTTACCAGGGGGAAATCATCCCCGGACCGACCGAGGGCATCACTCCAGTTCGCTATTTCATCAGCATCCCTGCTGGTAGCTGTCAGATGGCCGTTAATACTATCCACTTCCGAGGCCCCTACCCCTGCCAGCTCCAGTGCCTGCCTGATACAACGCCGGATAGCTAAAGGGTTCGGAGCCGTCATACTGCCCCCGTTTCGCTGTCCTCCGCAATTTACCGCCCCTCCAAGAACTTCGGCGTATATTCTGGCGCCTCGTTGGCTGGCACTTTCGAGCGACTCCAGCAGTAGGGCCCCTGCCCCGCTGCCGGGTACGAATCCTGCAGCGCTGGCACTCATAGGCCTGCTGGCGGCTTCGGGATTATCGTTATAGCTACGAGGAAGGATTCGCATGGCATCGAACCCGCCCCAGATATACGGTCCGCTATCACTGCAACTGCCTACAAGCATGCGCTCGGCCTGTCCGTTGCGGATCCTTTCCCAGCCCATCAAAACGCCCTCGGTACCCGTAGTACATGCAGAGGAATTGGTGCTAACCTGGTTGCCGCAGCCCAGCATCCCGCCCAGGTACGCGCTGATCCCGCTTGCCATGGTCTGCATCACCGAGTTGCTTCCAAGTTTACGTACCTGCCCTTCGTCTACATAATACACCGATTCCCGGAACTTATCAACCCCCAGAAGCCCGGTCCCGAAAATAATTCCGCTGTTCCAGTCGGGCTGTCCTTCGTGATTAATGTCCAGGCCGGCGTCTATCCAGGCATCTTTCCCTGCAATAACCCCGTAGACCAGGCCGTTTGAGCGCAGCCCTTTACGCTGTAATAAAGTAAAGTAATTATTTATATAATCATCTGTAATTATTGGATAAGCAGCAATTTGACATCCAAAATTAAGTGTCTTCAATTCGGGTAGGAACCGGATACCGCTCTTTCCTTCATGCAAGGCCTGGGCAAAGGTGTCCAGTCCTGTGCCGTTCGGCCCGCATATGCCCATACCTGTGACTACCACCCTCCTATCCATGGTTTCCGTTTATAAGCATCCCTGCGAGGATCCCCTTGCATACCAATTGCTCGCTGCTGTTGTACATCCTAACCGCACATTTTAGCTTATTAAACCTGAAATAGTGTTTCTGAGACCTTACCCACACGGTTTCTCCCGGATAAACAGGAAGAAAGAACTGCATCTCGCAACTGCTGAGTGCAAACGATGTTGCGTTAATTCCCTGATCATCGGCAAGATAAATCCCAAGACATACCATGCCGATCTGGGCACAACATTCGGTAAGTAAAACACCCGGGGTAATCGGCAGCCCTTTAAAATGGCCCTGGTAAAAAGCCAGGTCTTCACTAAACGTATAGTGGCCCGCCGCTCCGTCTTCGTCAACTTTATCCAGGGTGCCGACAAAGATGAAAGGAGGCCCGTAGGGCAGCATGGCTATGATGTCTTTTGGTGTTTTCAAACTTCGGATATTACCAATTGATGTAAATTTCACTTCTGATATTCTGGATGTCCACCACCCGACACATTATTTGCTCACCATCCGAAGTTATCTCCATGAACTCGCAGGAGCCTGTTATTTCAGGCTTTCTCCCCCATCTGCCTTAATAACGGTGCCTGTAATCCACGCCGCTTCCTCCAGAGTAAGCATGTAAACCGCATTGGCAACATCGGCCGGGCTGGTTAGCCTTCCCGAGGGATTTCTCTTCATGGCATAAGCCTTGATTTTATCGCTGCCCGGGATCATTGCAAAGGAATCCGTTTCTGTAACCCCTGCCTGTATGCAGTTAACTCGAATGCCGAGGGGCGCAAATTCGAGGGCCATATTCCTGCTTATTGCCTCCAGGGCTGCCTTTGCGGCTCCCACCGCCCCATAAAAGGGAATGGCCTTACTACTCCCCTCACTGGTAAAGGAAATGATGCGCGAGTCTGCGGCAAATAATTTCATATCGATCAGGCTCCTGCTCCAGTCGTAAAGGCTCACTGCCATCGCCCCTATGGTTAGCATCAGGTCTTCGTGCGACAAAAGCGGCCCCTCCCCTGCCATGGGTTTCACATGGCCTTTGGCAATACTGTGGACAAGCACATTGATTTTCCCGCTCACCCCTAAAGTTTCGCTCATCCCCCTTAGGATGGCCTTGCGTTTTTCGGTATTAAGCGCATCGATGTTGAAGGTTATACAGGGAATACCGTTTTCCCCTAGGGCTTCAAAGGATTTTCTGATTCCCGGCAGCTCGGTCCTGCGATCGCGGTGTACAATAAATAACCCATAGCCGTGGCTTGCAAGCTTTTGAGCCGTTGCCAGGCCAAGCCCCCTGCTACCGCCCAGAATAAGGGCCCATTTGGTGGTGTCCTGCGAAAATTCCTGCTGTTTCTCCAATGTATCCAATACCTGTTGTCTAGTTACCATTCAAGGAGCACGCGCTGCGCTGTGAATCCGGGCCCAAAGCTCAACAGCAGCCCCTGATCCCCCGGGGGAATATTTTTTTGCATAAAGCGCTCCAAAACATAAAGTACGGTGGCGCTGCTCATATTTCCGTACAGCCTGAGTGTTTCGCGCGTATCATCTATATTTTTGCCCAGGGGAAAGAACTTCTCTTCCACAGTTTGTACAATTTTACGCCCCCCGGGATGAAAGATAAGATGGTTTACCCGTTCGATGGAAGATCCGTTTTTTTCCAGAAATGGAAAAAGAATATCTTCAAAATGATCCGAAATTGTTTCAGGAACGGCCGGGTCCAGGATCATCCGAAGCCCAAGGTTGGTCAGGTCGAACCCCATAAGGTGTGTGGCTTCGGGAAAGTGGTACATCCCTTCCCCAACGATACGGGGTCCTGCCACATCATTTTCGGATGACAGAAGTACACAGGCCGCCCCATCGCCAAAGATAGCGGCGCTCACCATATTGGCCATCGAGAAGTCCGTATGCTGGAAGGTTGCTGTGGGGCTTTCCACTGCAACCAGCGCAATCCTTTTGCCAGGATCCGACCTTAGGAAATTACGGGCGTAGATCAGCCCTGAAATCCCCGCCGCACAACCCATTTCGGTAACCGGAAGCCTGAGTACATCCTGCCGAAGCCCCAGCGTGTTCACCAGATAGGCGTCAAGCGATGGGATCATGATTCCCGTACAACTTACGGTAATGATGTAATCGAGGGATGAAGCCTCCCAACCTGCCTGCAAAAGTGCTTTTTTCAAAACAGCCTCCCCCAGTTTTTTTACTTCCCTGGCGTAGATGGCATTCTTGTCTTCAAAAGAGGTTTGGGTAAACACTTCCACTATATCCATGATGCCATAGCGTATATCTACGGCGGCACCCTCGAATATTTTCAGGACCTTTCTCTTAAACCGTGGTTCCTGACCTCTCAGCCACTGATCAACATAAGGCAGAATATCAGTGGTATCCCGGCAAAAAGGGGGCAAGACTTTGGCGACCGTTACTATCCTTGTTTCATTCATGTAAAGCAATTGCTTTGGCTTGCATCACCCAAAGGTAACGGAATGCCCAGCGCCAGCGGATGCTGTGTTCCAGGTTTGGAAAAGCCCGGCTGTAGCCTTGCAATTCTGCCCTGAGGAACCCGCGCCTGATGGAGATCAGCCCGTCTTGTTTAGCAATTTTTGTTTTTATAAAAATAAGACTAAACACATGAAAAAGATAAAATGCCACCTTA
>CAYSVQ010000082.1:0-22146 GCA_964434565.1 uncultured Flavobacteriaceae bacterium
AGAAAAATATTCAAGCCGGGGTGTCTTATCCATTCACCCCATGCCTGATAGTTTTGGATATCAACATGCCAGTAATGAACGGTTGGCAATTCCTGGATGCCTATCACAAACGATTTCCAAAAGAACTACAATCACGTATCATAATTGCCATGATGACGGTAAGTGAGGATGAACGCGATTTCATTCGGGCGATGGAAAATCCCTTTATCAATGAATATATTTCCAAACCCCTTACAGACGAGCGGGTGCTGGAAATCATGGAAAAATATTTTTAAGTAAGGCCCTAACGACCTGCTCCTTGCGTATTTCACGCCTGTTACAACATCCCTGGTATCACACACTGCATTAAGTATCTCAAACTTAATAACTTACATATATTAAAGGAATATTTCATTATTTTAGAAAGTTTTTATAACTTAATATGTACGTAAATGCCTACTTATATCGTTATAAGGATATTATTATACGATAAAAAGCCAAATCTTGAATACCTACATAAACCTTTCATCGGTTAAACAAATAGGACGCCTGCTATTCATGCTGGTAATTTTAGTTTCGTGCAGCCCTGATAGCATCACAGATCCGGGGATGTACGTGGAATTTCCACCTGTACATGGCTCTTATCAACTGACTATAATGCAATCCAACGACCCTTCTAACCTGAATGACAAGAGTAACACAGCAATAAATCTGCTCGAAGAACTCCCCTGCCTGTATGTTACGCTGATTTTAAAGGAAGACGGCTCGCTCGAAACCAGCTATACCGATCTGGAAATGAGTAAGGACCAGGAGGGAAACTATATTTTTAATTGTGGCCCGGAACGAAAAAGTACAGGTACCTGGATCGTAGAAGCAAACGCGCTGACAATTGATGACGTAACTTACCTTGTTAAGGATAATCAGCTTATTGATGCCAGGAATCGCGACGCGCAACTGATAGACCTCGTGGTATTCACTAAAACTTAAACAGGCCTTTTCCAGAGGTAAGAGCTACACACCCGTGCAGACCTGCATCCTTACCGCGTTTTTCCGGATCCCGTTCCGCCACCCTGATAAATAGTGAACTTTATAAGTAAATAGTATCCCCTTCTGGAGCCAGGCAGCAAGCGGCCGACCTGTCAGTTTCATTTCACAAGAATATCCGGCATATCCAAGGGGGTACATGAGTGGACCGCCTGCCGGTAGCAGTAAACTTCTTCTCTTAAAACGTGTTTCCTTCAAACTAAAATTCTCTGCAAAATTATCGTATAAAACGGTGAATGGATTGAACTTTGCAAGTTGTCGACAAGAAACGGGCCAAGCTCGAATAATACAGAAGAAATCATCCGTACTCTCCAAATTTGCAATGAAATTCCTAACAAATGTATGCATCTTTTATCAAGGCAACACGTATGCCCCTGGGAAGTAACAGCAGGTTTACTTTCCCGAATATTCTGCTTTTTCTTGCCTTTCTGAATCTTCTGTTTATTTGCTACCTGATGGCAGGGATAATTGCAGGCCATTAGTTCCGGGGAATCTCTTTATATAGTTATTGCCGATCCCCTGATCTTACGAAAGGGCGGTATAAACTTCGCTATCATTGCACTCTTTTAGCGTCGAGCTAACGGATAAACATCTGATTTATAATCCTGAACCTGGTATTGATTATCCCCTTTAATGACAAGGGCTTATATGATAATTCCTTAACTTTAAAAATCGAAACTTACCTTCCGCACATGGATGAACAGCAATTTCCTAAATCCCTCATCGAACTTAGTAAAGCGTTACCGGAAAAGGATTTTGAAGATATTGCAACCCTGGCTGCCGCTATTTGCCAGGTCCCGCTGGCCGTTGTTACCCTGATCGACTCAGATGACTGCCGAATATTTAAAGCGGGCAACACGACATGGAAATTGGATATGGACCTGGAGAGTTTTATCAGGGCAGTAAGCAGCCTTCGTACTAACAGTTTCACTGAAGTTGAAGATCTTCGCAAGGATAACTCTCTGAAAACGGAGCCGTTCGTTACCAAAGTTGCCAATAACAGCCAACTCGTTTATTTTGCCTGTCAGCCGATTTCCTTTAAGCAGGACAGCATGCTGGGCACCATCTGCGTCTTCGGGAAGACGTCCACAAAGTTGAACATTCAGCAGCGCGAGGCTATTTCCCTGCTTGCAGGCCGGGTCGTGCAGCTGGTAGAATTACAGTCCTCGAATCATGAGGTAGCCAGGCTCAACAAACAACTAAAAGAAGCCTCGCGCCTGGGACGGCTGGGATATTGGGAGCTTAACCTGGAAACAGGCGAATTATTCTGGACAGATGAAGTCTATGATATCTGGCAAAAAAATCCCGATAGCTTTAAAGTCTCCCTGAAGGCATTTATGGAAAGTATTCCCGAAGACGACCGGGGGGAAATGATCTTAGCCCAGGAAGAGGCCCTTGCAGGAAAGAACGAACTTAATATCAGGCACCGCATTGTCCTTGACGATTGCAGTATTAAATGGGTGCATGAACGTGGTAAACTGAAATTCGACGGCCATAAAAAAGCCATTGCCTTATCCGGCAGTGTCCAGGATATCACAGAAGAGAAACTCAATGAACTGTCGATTGCACGACATGCGGATTTTATTGCTTCGACCCTTGATAACCTGCCTGTTGGTATTGCCGTTAACAGGATAAGCGATGGTAAGATTACCTACATGAACGCGCGTTTCACGGAAATTTACGGCTGGCCCGCAGAGACACTCACTGATGTTGAGGCATTTTTCAAAAACGTTTACAAAGACCAGGAATACAGGGCGGAAATTAAGGAGCGCGTTCTAACGGATATAGAAAGTGGAGACCCTGAACGCATGGAATGGAAAAACATAGAAATCACTACTTCCAAAGGTGAAAATAAAGTAATTGATGCCAAAAATATTCCCCTTAGCAGTCAGGACCTGATGATCTCCACAGTTACCGACATAACGGTTTCCCATGCTATCAGCAAAGAACTCACGGCGATGAACGAGCGATATAAGTTCGTAACAAGGGCGACCTCCGATACCATCTGGGACAGAAATCTATTGGACAAGGCCTTGTTTTGGGGAGAAAACTACACAAAAAACCTGGGGTTCAAAAATCAGGAAAATCCCGGGAACAGTTATCTTTTATGGTTCAACAGGCTTCACCCGGAAGACAGGGAAAGGGTTGAGAGTAGTTACAAACGAGCGCTTGAGGGCAGTACAAATAAATGGAGCTGCGAATACCGTTATAAGCATTACAAGGATGACACATACCTATATGTTTATGACCGGGGGTTCATTATAAGGGATAAAGAAGGGAATGCCATAAGAATGGTTGGTGCCATGCAGGATGTAACCGCGAAATTCCTGCAGGAAAAACAGCTGAAGCTTTTTGAAACTGTTGTTGCCAGTGCCAACGATGCCATCCTCATTACAGAGGCCGAACCGGTTACCGGCCCTGAGGGTCCACGAATTACCTATGTAAATGCGTCTTTTGAAAAAATGACGGGGTATGCTGCCAGGGAAATCATAGGTAAAACCCCGCGATTCCTGCAAGGTCCCAAATCCGATCCGCAGACCATTGCACTTATGCACAGCCAGTTAAAGGAATTCAAAAGGGTGGATGTGGATATAATCAATTATAAAAAAAACGGCGAGGAATTCTGGGTGAATTTATCAATAGCACCTGTAAAGGATTCCCGGGGGGATTATACCAATTTTATCTCGATCCAACGTGAAATCAACCTTGTAAAAGCCGAAAAAGAGAACAGGGAACTGGTACAACAACTTTCCCAGGACATCACTCAATCCAAAAATCTGGAGGACTTGCTAGATAAGCTCGCAATTACTGTTGGCGAAAATATCCAAGAGGATGCCGTGGAACTCTGGATGGTAAACAAGGATAAATCGGGCGTTGAGCTCGTTTCTTTTTACGGAAGGCTAAAAAACCCGGAATCGTTGAAAAAATTCACAAAAGAGCGGAAATTCGGGATGGGGGAAGGATTTCCGGGCACGGTCTGGCAGGAAAGGCATCCAATGGTGTGCTGGGATCTTTCCAAGCCCGATTCAGGATTTAAACGAAATAAAATTGCAGGTAAGCTCGGGATTAATTCGGCCTACGGGCTACCCCTGTTGATGGACGTACAAGTGATAGGCATCCTTGTGGTTTACTCATCCACAACTTCCAGGTCTTATGAAGAGCGAATGGTCAAAAGACTTCAGGGCCTCGATTATTACCTTGGGGCCGAAATCCAGCGGAAAAAAGTTCAGCAGCAGCTGGAAGCAATCATACAATCAGTACCCGATATCATATTCCAGGTAGGACCCGATGGCCATTTCAAACAGGCAAATGAATCTGCTACGGAAATATTGGGGTACGAAAACCACGAAATAATCGGTCATCATTATTCGGAATTCATACACCCGGAAGACCTCGGTCCTAGTGACGAGGTAATGGGTGTTTTAACGTCGGGCAAGTATCTGAAATACTTCGAAAACCGTTATGTCTGTAAAAACGGCGAGGTAGTGTGGTTGGCGTGGTCCGCTAACCCTGCCGACAGTGAGGGGAACCATCTGGCAGTAGGAAAGGACATCACAGAAAAGAAAAAGGCCCTGGACCAGATCCGACTCAGTAACGAGCGTTTCAGAATTGCCACCGAAGCGACCAACGATGCCATCTGGGAATGGGACAGAAAAACGGATTCCTTAATTTGGATGGAAGGATTTAAACGCCTGTTCGGCTATGAAGCCAATACGGCTTATACTAATGAGTTTTGGAAGGAAAAAGTACATCCTGAAGACCTGCCGGAGGTACTGGCCCACATGAATGCCGAGCTTGAAAACCCTGATAAAAAAGTTGTGCGGGTCGAATATCGGTTTAAACGAAAAGACGGCACCTATGCCGCGGTGATAGACCAGGCCCAAATTCTAAGGGACAACAACCAGGAAGTCACAGGAATGATCGGGGCCATACAGGACATTTCAGAAAGAAAAAAAATTGAAAGGGAACTTTTGCATCTGAATAAGAGCCTGAAAGAAAAGAATGAACAGCTGGCATTTTCCAATTCGGAGCTGGAGCACTTTGCCTACGTAGCCTCCCACGACCTTCAGGAGCCGCTAAGGATGATCAGTGGTTTCCTGACACAACTAAACAAAAAATACGGCACTGAACTCGACGAAAAAGCACAAACCTATATTCATTACGCGGTTGACGGGGCCAGCAGGATGCGCACCATTATTCAGGAATTGTTGCAATACTCCAGGCTGGGCAGGCAGCAGGAAGCCAGGGATATTGTACAGATTGCCGATATCCTCGAGGGGGTAGAAGCCCTTTACCGCCCGTTGATCAGGGAAACCTGTGCTGAAATCCGCAAACCTGCCGATTTGCCGGCACTGATAAGTTACAGGGTCTTGCTCTTCCAGGTATTTCAAAACCTTATAGATAACGCCTTAAAATACCGGCGGCCAGGAGTGCCACCAGTAATTGAAATCTCCTATCAGGAAACGGATACCCACTGGTTGTTCAAGGTAAAGGATAATGGCATTGGAATAGATTCCCAGTATTTTGATAAGATTTTCACTATTTTCCAGCGGCTTCATGGCAAAGCGGAATATGAAGGCACGGGCATGGGGCTAACCAATTCGAAAAAGATAGTTGAGTCTCTGGGGGGCACTATCTCTGTTGACAGTGAACCCGGTAAAGGAACGGAGTTTAACTTCTCGATAAAGAAAGTTGAAGAAAAGATTTAAAAAGCGAATCCCCGAAGGGAAACAAGTTGCTAATGTCAGTAACCAACGGCTTGCTTAGGGAACGAAATCGAAAGAGTCTTATTTTTAACTTAGCACATCTGTTCGTTCAAAGAGTTTCGTATCCTCGAGCAATAACTGTAATTTAGAAGTGTTAAGGGGTTTCGAAATAAAGGCATTAACCAGGGGGTATTCTCTCGCCCGTTCCATATCCCTGCCGTCTATGGAAGAACTTAACAAGATCAGGTACATATCGGCAAATAACTCATAACCACCCAGGGCCTCCAGAAATTGCCAGCCGTTCATCCCGGGCATGTTAATATCGAGCAGAATTGTAAAACTCTGGCAGGAACTGTTTTTCTCCAGCAGATAGGCCAGAGCTTCCTCTGCCGTGGTGAAAGCCCTTGGTGAAGGCAAGTTGTGTATCCGGCAAAGCTTTTCATGCAGGATACAGATGATTTTATCGTCGTCTATTATGAGCGTTTCCCGATTCATATGCCCTCCTTCAAGTTTATACCTTCTGTTTTCGCCGAAATATCCCTGATGATCCTGTCCAGCTCCTGTGCGCTATTGTCTATTTCCTGCATGCAAAAATCACGTTCCTCAGGATCCTCTTCGGGGCTTAATTTGTACAATTCAAGTAACCCCATCAACCTTGCCAGAGGAGCCCGTACTACATGCGACTGGGTCCAGGCGATTTCGCGCAGCTTCCTGTTCTGCATCTCCATAGCCCTTGCATGGGCTATGCGCTCTGTGATGTCTGTAGCCAGAACTATCCGCGCCTCGATGCCGTCATAATCCATCCTGTTGCTATGCACCTCTACCGTAATTACCGTCCCGTCTTTTTTCTGAATCCTGTACACCGCGTTGAGATACCCAGGCTTCAACTTCAAAGTCTGCTGAAATTCCTGCTGCAATTCGAGGCGTTCCTCCACAAACCACAGGTCATTCAGGCTCATGGTAAGCAACTCTTCCCTGGAATAGCCGTACTGATTAACCGCAGAAAGGTTGGCATCGAGAATACCGAAGGTCTCCAGGGCATATACGCACATGGGCTGTGGACTCAGATGAAAAAGGTCGTCATATCTTTTTTGCGATCGTGTGAGCTCATTGATATGATTCTTGCGCTCTACATTGTAAATAATACTTTTATAAAGGGAGAAAGCGGTTATTTCATCCTTAAGGAAGTAATCGCTTACTCCCAGTTTCAAGGAGCGTACGCTAAAAGTCATATCCCCGTAACCGGTCAGGACTACAACAGGCACCTGGCCTGCAAGCGCGAGGATTTCTTTAATGAGTTCCTCACCCCGTAGGTCGGGAAGGGTAAGGTCCAGCAGTATCAGGTCGTGGTCTGTTCCCGGATGCTCAAGCGCAGCCCTGGCCTCCCGGAAAGAATTAGCGAACTGCAGTTCCGGATCCTCTATATACTCCCGGAGGTACTCCTCTATAAGAAGGGCATCACCGGGGTTATCCTCAACAATCAGCAATGAATAACTGAAATCGTCTTTAAGCATCAACAACGTTTGGAATGGAAGCAATCTTACGCCAAAACTGCTCAATCTGGACAACCACATGGTTGAGGTCGTCAAAAATAAAATCCTTTACTACATAACAGTTAAGACCGTTACTGTAACCATCTATAATGTCCTTGTCTGCGGTGGAAGTGGTAAGAAAGACCACCGGGATCATACAATAGTGCGCTGAAGTTTTAATGGCTTTCAGAACCTCATGTCCGTTCTTTCTTGGAATATTGATATCCAGAATAATGAGTTCCGGGCTCTCTTCTCCCTTATACCTGCCCCTTTTAAAGATAAAATCAAGCGCAGCTTCCCCATCGCGTACTATATGCAAACGGGTTGCCGGATTACTTTCGTAAAGAGCCTCCTGCGTCAACAAGATGTCCCCTTCATTATCTTCTATCAGAAGTATTTTCATATCCATTGTACTTTCTTCCCGGTAGGATGCCGCTTCATAATTATTCATCATCTGCCAAGCCTTATTAAATATAGAAAATAAATTTAACACAATTTTAGCAATTATATTCCATTTATTATGAACGAAATATCCGACGTGCAGTAGTCGTGAAATAAAGTTCGTGCATTTGGGACTCCCGGCTATTATATAATAAACCTGTAATTTTACATTATTAGCCTTATCTCCCGATTCTTATTGGGTTAACTGACGAAGAACGTAGGTTTCCTTGTCAGATTCATCCCAGTAATTGGAAAATTCCCCCTATGCTGCCAGGGTTCACTTTTTAAGTGAAAACCGAAAGGTTGAGCCCTTGCCTACCGTCGATTGCAGGCTGATTATTCCGCCCGAAAGTTCCACGAGTTTCTTAACCGTTGCCAGGCCAATGCCATGATTTTTTTCGCCTCCTTCTCCCGGAGCTGCGAAACTTCTGAAAATATCAAATACCAGTTCCTGATACTCAGACGGGATCCCGGGGCCGTTGTCGGCAACGGAAAAAAAGTAATGAGATTCATCTTCTTCCAGCTTAACTTGAATTACCACGACGGAAATATTCCCATGTTTTACCGAATTGGAAATGAGGTTCAACATAATCTGCTCCAGGACCGTCCTGTTTGTGAACAGGCTTTTAATAGTGTTTTCCCAACTAATTTTAATTGTATCCTGCCCCTTGAAGTAACTGCGGATATTCTGGAAGAATACATCCACCTCAATAAAAGATTTTCCGCTACCGACAAGCTCGTCGGAAGTGCTGTAATCCAATAACCCATTGATGAGGTTTTTAAGATTTTCAGCCGAAATGTTAATCAGGTTGATCAGCGTTTGTCCATCCTGATCGATCTTCGATTTGTATTTTTTTTTGAACAGGCTCGAGAGACTGAGGATATTGTTAAGCGGGGATTTTATATCATGGGCTGCAACATAGGCAAACCTGCTTAGCAGTTCATTCTTCTCCTTCAGTTGGCTAATGGTTATCTCGCATTCCGCGCTCTTTTTCCGCAAACCTATAAGCTGCATCACTTGTTTTGACAATGCCTGTAACGCGGCGATCTGCCCTTCCGATAATCTTCGCGGTTCATTATCAACCACGCAAATGGCCCCCAAAGGCAGCTTATCTTCAGTCAGGAGTTGTGCCCCGGCGTAAAACCGGATTTTAGGGGTATCAAGAACGTGAGGATGTTTCCTGAAACGATCGTCCAACTCCGTATCCTCCACAATCATCAGCCCATCCTCCTCCAGAATGGTATGGGCACAAAATGCCAGATCGCGGGGTATTGCAACGCCTTGTGCCCCGAATCCCGATTTTGTCCACTGAATTTCCCGGTCTATCAAATTGATAAAGGACAGCGGGGTTCCGCAAATCTGCGAAGCAATGGCGGTAAGCTCGTCAAAATCACTTTCAGGAAGGGTATGAAGGATCCCGAAAGATTCGAGAGACTTTAGTCGATCCTCTTCCCTTGGATGACTTGTAATACGGCCTTCAATTTTTTCCAAATCAGACATGTTGTTGCGCTCCTTTTTTACAGGATCAGGTATCCTTCTTCCGGACAAGCCGGGAACACCAAAAATTTCCCATAAATACCAGGCAAATGTTTACTGGTTTTGAATACCTCCCGGACAAAAATTTGACTCCAGACTGCTGAGATATGAACGTAGGATTTTTCCTATTAGTGTAAGAATTTTTGCGAATTCCTTATTTAGTAGCTAAAACATTGATTTTAAGAACCCTATGTCATAACAAATTTATATATTCAGTGCCTTATGTCATGATTAATACTTTTTATAGCTGCGCAAAGGATAGAGAAGTACTATAGGTTAATAAAAACAGTTGATACTCAATCTTTCGGTAATAGGGATTAAATGATTTATTTTAAAATAAAAATGGAAGTTATAAAACAGGCTGAGCAATTCGAACAAATGAAGATGAGCCATATGAGCACGAGCGACAGGGTTGAAGCTTCCCGGGAGGCTAAAAGGCTGATTTTGTCTTTAAATGAAATCTATAAGCAAACAAAAGACGTAAACCTGATGCAGCTGATGAAGCGGCTTACGGAAAAGAAACGAAAAATTGAAAAACGCCTTAAGGGAAACCCAAGTATATAGGGTTTCCTGTACATGTCCTTCCACACAATTGTCCTTCCCATTCAGCTACTGATATCTCCTCCCGCCTGAAACCCACGACGCTTTGATCATTTCAACTGAAAAAGTAGCATCACAACTAATTTTTTTTAAGTAGCGGCAATAATCCGGCACCTTTATCATGTATTTATATGGTTTGTAAATGAACAGTCCATTATATATAAAATTCCCTATTCCGTCAATGAAGCGTAAAATGGATTTTCTTGACCTAATTGTCGCCCTGGGGTTCGTATTTGTTGTTTTTATCGTTTTCCTGATTTTCACGACCATTACCTATTCATAACCTTGTTACTATGAGAAAGAATTACTTATATTTTTTATCCTCCTTCCAAAAAAACATAAGCCTTGAAACTGCAACTTTCCTCGCGGCTATGGGATATGGGCTGGCGATATTGCTGGTCTGTGTACTCAGATAACATCTCTCTGAGGATTCATAAAATACCGTCTGCTGCCTTACAAAGTGCAACAATCCCCGGATTTGCTTATAATTCAACTACCAATTTCCTTAGACTTGTTTAGCCTCGAATCCACCCATTAAAGCGGTTTAGGCTCTTCATTACTTACTACAACAATCCTCTCAACAAGAAAAAGAGTAACCCTCTTCTATTCAGTCGTGGATTGTATGGCTATTAAGAAAAGTGCCAATTATACGATCTACCCGATGCGTGGTTTTTGCAATGACAGTATGCCGGTAAATTCATAAATTACACCAGGCCCAGAATTCAGGATATCCCTGGCCGAATTTATATGAAACAAACACTGGTAATTATCTTATTGTATATCATGATGACCCCTGCAGGTCTGGGGGCGCAACGCTTAAAGGTAAGTGAGAACCGGAGGTTCCTCGTCACTGACAACGGGACGCCATTTTTCTGGATGGCCGATACTGCCTGGGAGCTGTTCCACCGCCTTAGCCGGGAAGAGGCCGCGATTTACCTGGAAATCAGGGCATCGCAGGGCTTTAATGTAGTACAGGCCGTGGCCCTGGCCGAACTGGACGGCCTGGGTGAGCCTAACCCGTATGGGCAAACGCCGCTAACAGACAATGATCCGGCACAGCCCAAGGAGGCTTATTTTGAACACCTGGATTATATAATCGCAAAAGCTGATTCCCTGGGCATCTATATAGCGCTCCTGCCCACATGGGGGGATAAGCTCTTTAAAAATAGCTGGGGTGTTGGCCCGGAAATATTTAAAAGGGATAACGCCTATACATACGGTAAATGGATAGGGGCCCGGTACAGGGAAGCCGACAATATTATCTGGATAATAGGAGGCGATCGCAACCCCAGGGAGGGAACCGATGACGTGAAAGTATGGCGACAAATGGCTGAAGGAGTAGCAGCCGGGGCAGGGGGATATGATCAAACCCTGATGAGTTTTCATCCGCAGCCTAAGAGCGAGGGGGGCTCGTCTACCTGGTTCCACAACGATAAGTGGCTCGACTTTAATATGCACCAGACCGGCCATTGTCCGGACAGGGATACCTATTTAAATATTACCCACGACTACGGCCTGCTCCCGGTTAAACCGGTACTCGACGGAGAACCGCTTTACGAAGACCATCCCAATTGCTTTAATGGTAAAGAACTGGGTTACAGCCTTCCCCGCGACATCAGAAGGATCATGTACTGGAATGTTTTCGCAGGGGCATTTGGACAGACTTACGGTTGCCATGATGTCTGGCAGATGTACGATTTGGACAGGGAACCGGTGAACCAACCGCTCAGGCCATGGAACATCGCCCTGCAACTTCCCGCGGCCAACCAGGTTAAACACCTTAAAAACCTGATGCTGTCCAGACCTTTTCTGAGCCGTATCCCCGCCGGGAATATGGTGGCAGGCATTCAGGAAAAGGATGAAAATTACGTAATCGCCACCAGAGACCTTGACGGCCGCTATGCTATGGTTTATTTCCCGACCGGCCGGGATATCACCCTTGATTTAAGTGATCTGAATGCAGGAGAGTTAACGGCCTGGTGGTACGACCCCAGGACCGGGAATGCCTTCCGTGCCGTAAACATAGCACGAACTGCATCTTTAAAAGTTCACCCGCCCACATCGGGGAAAGGCAACGATTGGGTACTGGTGGTAGACGCGGACAAATTCCCCCCGCCGGGCTCAGTTGCACCCTGAAATACAGCTGACAAGGTGATTGGCAGGTCTGAGGGGTAGCGGGAACAACATTAAATCTTATAGCTATTTCTCATTTTAATTGACTTGCCTGTTAGCTTTACCGTATCACACATACCATGTGCATCAATTGCCATTTCTCCCCTGGAGTGGCCTGTGGCAGCGGCTGCTGAAAATCCCACATCAATTGTTCCCATTTCTGTACAACATGATTCAGTCGGTCTTACGCTGCCTTTTCTTCAAAAGTAAATTCCTCATCGGTTTCCAGGATCATAAACAGACGGTTGTGGACCCTGTAGATTTCCATTTTCCTGATCCCGGATGCCAGGATGCTTTCACGCACTTCGGGCCAAACTTCCTGATGATAACGGTCATACTGTAAATCAATTCCTGATCGTCTTTCAGATCCAATGCCAGGCAATAACGGTTCATGATATCATATTTTTCGTTTCAGGTTCCGGCTATGGGATATCCCTTCAGCTCACTGAATACACTTTAAATGTCCGGTAACCATAAAGGGCCACCACCAGGAAACAGAGCAAGGGTAAGGAAAAAGAAAAATTAACTTCCGGCACCCCCATGATCAGCGTATCGGCATAGCCAGCCCCCCCTATGTCCAGGACAAGGCCCTGGAGGACTGGCATAAATGCGCCCCCTACTATTGCCATTACGAGAAAGGCCGACGCGGGTTTGGCATCTTCACCCAGCCCTGTGAGGGCAATCCCATAGATGGTAGGGAACATGAGCGACATACAAAAGGAGATTAACACCAGACTGTATAACCCGCCAGGCCCTTCGATAAAAATCGCCCCCAGGCAACACCCCATAGCAGCTACTGCCAGCAGCATCAGTAGTTTGCCCGAATTTATGTATTTCAGCAAAAAGGTACAGATAAACCGGCCAAGCAGGAAAATTCCCAGGGCTACATAGGCGTAATTTACGGCAGCCCTGTTGTCTATTCCAAGGTTCTCAGCATACTGGTATATATATGTCCAGCACATAATTTGGGCCCCCACATAAAACAGCTGGGCGATAACACCCCCTACAAACCGCTCCTTTCTGAATATCCGTCTGATTGCCTGTCGCATCCCGCCCGGACTGTCTTTTGCAAGCTTCTCGGGCATCTTTACAAGGCTGATCACCACAAGCATCAGAATTACAAAAACACCCAGCGCCACATAGGGGTCCCGGATAACCATCAGGTCTGAACTTTTCACTGCAGCTTTGGCAGCTCCGCTAAGGGTCTCGTAAATATTTTCGCCACGGGCATTCACATCATCGGACTGGAGGGCCCCGAGGATAAATGCCTGGGCCACAAACAGGCCGGATAAGGCACCTAGGGGATTAAAAGCCTGGGCCAGGTTCAGTCGCCTGGTAGCTGTTTCTTCGGCTCCCATCGCCATGATATAGGGGTTGGCAGTGGTCTCAAGGAAAGCAAGTCCAAAAGTTAAAATGTACAGGGCAGACAGAAAAAAGAAATAGCTTTCCATAGCAGCAGCAGGATAAAAAAGCAGGGCGCCAAGCGCATACAAGACCAGTCCAACCTTGATACCAAGCTTATAGGTGTAGCGCTTCACCACATATGCCGCCGGAAGAGCCATGGTAAAATAGCCCCCGTAAAAGGCCGCCTGTACCCATGAAGCCTGGGTGTTGTTCAGTTCCAGAATCTTTTTAAAAGCTGAAACCATCGGATTGGTAATGTCATTGGCAAAACCCCAGAGGGCAAAAAGTGAGGTAATCAGAATAAAGGGCAGTAGTACCTCTCTGGCAACTACCGGCGGTTGGTTGGTCTGTTTCATATTTGGTTTAGCTGTGCGTTAGGGCACGGTCAAGGTGGGTGTAACCGCCGTCTACATAAATTAATTGCCCGGTGGTATGACTTGATTTTGGCGATAACAAAAATGCCACGGTATCTGCAATTTCCGTTGGAGTAGTCATTCGCTGTTCAAAAGGGATCTTCATGCTTATTTGATTGAGTTTTAATTCAGGGTCCTTAAAGCCCGATATCCATTTTTCATATAATGGCGTATAACACTCGGCAACTATTACCGAATTTACACGAATTCCGTACGGCAGCAATTCCACCGCCCATTCTCGGGTAAGGGCATTCCGGCCACCATTGGCCGCTGCATAGCCCGACGTGCCTCCCTGCCCGGTTACGGCCACCTTGGAACCAATATTCACAATGGCTCCTTTCCACTTTTTTAGTTCCGGGAGGGTGTAGTAGGCCATCATGTAATAGTGGATCAGGTTTTTATGCAGGGAATCCATAAAATCTTTGGGATTTCCATTCTCCAGTCCAACCCCGTCATTTACACCCGCATTGTTCACCAACCCATCAATTCTACCCCATTTATCCATTAGCACGGAAATGGCGTTCCTGCAGGCTTCCTCACTGCTAAGTTCCGCAACAACAGCAGTTGCCCTTCCCCCTTCACCGACGATGGTTTCTACAGTTGCTTCCAGTTTTTCACCATCGCGGTCTAACAGCACAACCACTGCGCCTTCAGACGCAAGAACACGGCTTGTTTCCCTACCGATGCCGCTCGCCCCGCCGGTGACTATAATAACTTTACCTTCCAATTGCAGATCCATCCCTAATTATTAACGGTGATCACGCCGATTTCCCCGAAGGAAGCCCGTTGTTCCTCTCCCTGAATATTGATAGCCCTCAATTTAATAAATCTTGCCGGGTGAACCTCAAAGGAAATCCTTTGTTCTATAGGATTATTGATAATATTACTGAATTCACCTTTTGAAACTGTTTTCCACCGCTTATTATCGGTACTGCTAAGGAATTCATAATCCGTAAAAATCCCGAAAGACCAACGTTCCTGCATGGGCCAATATGTAAATCCACCAAGCGAATAAATTCTTCCAAGATCTATAACCACCTCCTGCATCCCTTCCAATACCTTTTCGGGCGCCCAGAAGGTCTGCGGATCACCGTCGATCATTTTTCCTGAATCCGCGGCTTTGGGGTGCAACACCTGCCAATCGGTTTGGGAAATGTCGAAAGTTGCGCTAACTACCTCAGTGGCTACTTCCTCTACAGGATTAAATGCAATAGCGCTTACAGTAGCCGGATCCCTGAACATGAAGGGTTGATCATACTTTAGGGAACCCCGTCCGGGGGTACTGCCGTCTATAGAATAGAAGATTTCCAATTCATTATCAGGCACCGACAATGTTACCCATCCCTGCCTGTTACGGCGGATGTCGGGGGGTAACAACAGCACGGGCGCTTTAAACAGGCTTACCGTTGCAAGCAGGGGCGGGCCTTTTGCCGCTGTTATCTCAACACGGACGGCAGTTGCCTGAACCGTTGGAAACCGTAAAATTCGTTTGTACCCAATAGTTGTTTGCTTTGCCAGTTCGCGCCAGTCTCCGTTGACCAGGGCGGATACCCGGAATGCCTTTACTCTTTGTCCAAGCGCAATAAATTCTTGCAGGAGGATGCGGTTTATCCCAGTTGGCCTCTCAAACTCGAAGGTTAGTGCCCCAACATGCATCCCGTCATCGGTAGCCCAGTAAGTATCCTTGTCCCCGTCTGTGATATTGGTAGCCCTAAATTGTTTACTTCCGCCCCTTTCATTGGTGGCCGTCACCACTGTTGATGGGGCCAGATCCTTTTCAAAATCCCGGTCGAGTTGTTTCCTCAGGGCCATAAGTTGTTCGGCATCCTTCTCATGTACCAGGCCTCGCGGATCAACGGGCAGGTTTAGAAGGAGCGCCGCATTCCTGCCTACGGAATTATAATAAATGTCTAGCAATGCAGGCAGTGATTTAACCCTGTGATCCTCAGAAGGGTGGTAGTACCATCCGGGCCTTATGGAGACATCTGCTTCCGCCGGAAGCCAGTGGGTGCCGTCTTCGTGTCCCGACCGTAATTCAACGTAGCGGGGCCAGCCAGGATGAATTTCATCGCGCCTCATAATACTCCAGTTGGTCTCATTCGCCCAACCTTCCTCATTTCCTACCCAGCGGATATCAGGTCCTCCGTCGCTGAAAATTACGGCATCGGGTTGCAGTTCACGTACAATGGCGGTAATCTTATCCCATTGATAATATGTTTTATTATCAATTTTTCGGGTCTCATTTGCCCCGCCGTAATATCCGGAACCCCCGTTGGCGCCATCAAACCATACTTCAAAAATGTCGCCATAGTTCGTAAGTAATTCCCTTAACTGGCGGTGGTAGTCCTCCACATAGGCAGCGCTGCCATAGCCACTGTGGTTTCTGTCCCAGGGAGACAGGTAAACGCCGAATTTGAGGCCATGGGCCTTGCAGGCCTCGGATAGTTCCCGGAGCAGGTCGCCCCCGCCATCCCTCCATGGCGAATTTACCACAGAATGTGTGGTTGTTTCCGTAGGCCAGAGGCAGAAGCCGTCGTGATGCTTGGCGGTAATAATAATGCCTTTCATCCCGGCATCCCGGGCGACCTTTGCCCATTGCACGACATCCAGAGCGGTTGGGTTAAAACGGCCAGGAGACTCATCGCCCAGCCCCCATTCCATATTGGTAAAGGTGTTCATGTTAAAATGGATGAAAGCGTAATATTCCATTTCATGCCATGCCAACTGACGTTGCGATGGCAGGGGGCCCACCGGAGCCGGGGGTGGCACTTGCTTACAGGAGGCAGCTGTAAGCAGGACTAGCAAGGGGATAAAAAACATAACTGGCTTCATAGCATGTTAATTTTCGGGTTCCATCATAAGGGAACCAGTGAGTGAAATAGTTTGCCCTGCCGGCAGTTGTATATTCACCAACTTTCCACGGTAATATACAGAACAGGACTGACTATGGGCAGCGTGTAGTGCAAGCTTTGTCAGCAATCCATTTTCCCATTGAATATCAACCCTGACTTCGCCCCTTGCGATTAACCCTTTTACCGAACCGTTCTTCCAGGCTGCCGGCAGGGCTGGTAAAATCCTAAAAAATCCTTCATGGGATTGTAGTAGTGCTTCCGCCACGCCTGCGGTAAAACCAAAATTCCCATCGATCTGGAAAGGCGGATGTTCATCAAACAGGTTGGGTGCCACAGAGATCTCCATGAATTTCCTGATGTTTTGCTGGAGCGATTCAGAATCGAGGAGACGGGCGTTCATATTAATCATCAGGGCACGGCTCCAGCCTGTGCCCGCCCCACCGTGTTCCAGCCGGTGGTCTATTGTCTTTTGTGCGGCCCGGAATGCCAGGCTATCTGCAGCCGTAATGGCCACGCCGGGATAAAGAGCATACAGGTGGGAGATATGTCTGTGTCCTGGCTCGGGTTCTCCGTAAGCCTTGTTCCACTCCAAAATACGCCCGTCTGTGCCAAGCAGGATCCCCGGATGCAAGCTTTTCCGTTTCGCCATTACCTCCTTTAAAAAATCATCTGAAAGTTTCAGGGCAGCGGCGGCCTTAATAAGGTTCTCAAATACCTCCCCTATTATCTGATGCCCCATTGCGCTGCCATAGGAAACCGCTGCAGCTTCGCCTGCATCAGCAAAATAGGAATTCTCAGGAGAGGTTTCCGGGGAGGATACCCAGAGTTTGAGTTCCTCATCCCAGACCAGCCAATCGTTATAAAACTCGGCAACAGACCGTATTGCGGGGTAGGCTCGTTCCCGCAGAAATGTGGTATCCGCCGTAAAACGAAAATGCTCCCAATATTGTTGAACCGCCCAGCCTCCGCCATGGATCCAGGATCCCCAGTAGGCTCTTTCGGCACGCATCCAGGCAGGCGCCCATAAATCCGTTGCGTGGTGTACCACGCTTCCGGACATCCCGTATTGTTCACGGGCGGTGACCCGGCCTCTTTCCAGCACCCGGTCAATAAAATCAAAATAAGATAAATGCAATTCCCTGAGACCGGTTAGATTTGCCGGCCAGTAATTCATCTGGAGGTTAACATTCAGATGGTAATCTGCGTTCCAGGGGGCCTGAATATGCTCATTCCAAAGACCCTGAAGGTTTGCGGGATTAGTCCCCGGCCTGGAAGAGGCAATAAGTAAATACCGTCCGTACTGGAACAACATGGCCGCAAGGCCAGGATCGTCTTTTTCTTCCCTGAAACGCTCCAGCCTTAAGTCTGTTGGCAGGCCATTGAGGTCTCCTCCGCCCAAATCCAGGCTAACGCGTGTAAACAACGCGCCATAATCCAGCAGATGTGCCGCCTTTATTTCATTATAGGTTCGCGACTCAAGTTTTTCAAGCGCGTTGTCAGCATAATCTTCATACTTATCAGCTTCATAGAAAGATGTGCGGCAAACTATAAAGAGAACGGCTTCCCTCGCCCCCCTCACCTGAATGTGGCCTCCGGCCGCAGTTATTTTGCCCGATTGGGAACGAATTTTCAACCGGGTATCGAATTTTACCCCGTAATCAATAGGAAAGGCCTGAGAATTCTTAAGACCGCCGAACTGGGTGACCATTCCTTTCATCCGGATTATTGAATCTGAAGGGATGGTGATTACCGCGGTTGCATTCCCATCGTCTTCAGGCCTGCTGAGGCGGAGGTCGAAGTTCATTCCGTCAGGGTTTGTTGTTTTGAGGCGAATTACCAGAACCCCGTCAGGGAATGACGAAAAGACTTCCCGGCTGTGTTCATAACCACCCGTACTGAACGTTACCTTCGCTAAAGCACTTGTAAGATCGAGGCTCCTGCGGTAATCGCTTACCGTATCTATTCCTATATAATCAATATAAAGATCGCCCATGGTCTGATGGGAGCGAAGCACCGACTTATAGGAGAACCGCGACACTATCAAACTGTCTGCTTCCCGGTTTTTACCGGCCTTCAGCAGCGCACGAATCTCACGGAGATCTTCAGGTGTCCCCCGCGAATCCCCCCAGTCCGGGCCTCCCGGCCACATTGAATCTTCGTTCAATTGAATACGTTCTTCAGACGGATGCCCGAAAACCATAGCCCCGAGCCGCCCGTTGCCGACTGGTAATGCCTGCATCCATTCAGTGGCAGGCCCTGTATACCATAGCTCAGCTTGCTCAGCTAAAGTATCCTGCGCATATATGATGTCTGCAAACCCCGTGAGCATCAAAAAGGCCAGTACCGTTTTCATAAAAGATCTTTTCATTATATATTGCCTTGAGAGCGTGGGTAAAATTATCGTTATTAATACAAGTGATACATAACAATTCGCAACACCAGGCAAACGAGACAAAATATCCAGCTATCACAGGCCATAGAACCGGATCGCGTTCAATCCCATAATCCCCTGCCTTTCGCCCGCTGTAAAGGACCGGAGGTAGCTTGCAACAATATCTTCGACTTCGATATAATCCGCGGCAAGAAGGCAAACCGGCCAGTCGGACCCATACATAAGCCTATCCGGTCCGAAGGCCTGCATGGCCGTTTCCATAAAAGGGTAAAAATCTTCCTTCTGCCATTGAAATCCGGGGGCTTCCGTAACCATCCCCGACAATTTACAAAATACATTCGTAAGGCCGCCAAGGGCCCGGATATCGCGTTTCCACCCGGAATCCATATCGCCGGATACAGATGGTTTGGCAAGATGGTCGATTACAAACCGCTGTTCTGGGAACCGCCGGGCCAATTCAATAGCAGCGGGGAGTTGCTTAGGGTAAACCAGGATATCATAGCAAAGGCCATACGTTGCCAGGCAACCTATTCCGGCCTGAAAATCCGGACGTAACATGAAATTATGGTCCGCCTCGTCCTGCACAATATGGCGGAATCCTTTCAATAAGGGATTGCTACTAAAATATTCGAGGCGTTCCCTCACCCCGGATTCCAATAAGTTTACCCAGCCGACGACACCTTTTATAAAAGAATGGTTTGCAGCACATTGCAGGAGAAAACCGGTTTCAGCCTCCGACATGTCGGCCTGTACGGCCACACATCCGTCAAAATCCCTGGCCCGGAGAAGGGGCTCAAGATCTTCAGGGAGGTAATCTTTCCTGAGTACCTGCATATCATCATTTATCCATGAGTGCCGCGCCGGGTTGTACCTCCAGAAATGCTGATGGCTATCTATTCTCATCCCCTTTTTATGCCTGAAGTTTAATGAAACCGCCATCTATGGGGAAGTCTGTGCCGGTTACAAAGGCAGCCTCATCAGAGCAGAGATAAAGGACGAGGTGGGCAATTTCATCAGGAGTCCCCATACGGCCTATTGGTTGGGTCCTGGATAATTTATCGTACATCTCCTGTTCACGCCCGGGATAATTCTTACTTAGATAGCCGTCTACGAAGGGGGTATGGACCCTTGCAGGGGAAACACTGTTGCAACGGATGCCATTCGATATATAATCCTTTGCAAGGGAGTAAGTCATGGTAAGCACGGCCCCTTTGGTCATGGAATAGGCAAATCGGTCTGCTATCCCCAGGGTAGCTGCCACTGAGGCCATGTTCACTATAACACCCCCGCCCTCCTTCATTGAGGGGATGCAGGCCCTTGAACAATTATAGACCCCCTTGATATTCACCTGATACAGCCTGTCGAGGTCTTCGGTAGAAGTATCTTCAATATTGCCAATATGGGCGATTCCTGCATTGTTCACCAGGATATCTATTTTGCTTACCCCCCTTATGTTTGATATACAGGTATTCACCTCTTCCTGTTCGGCTACATTACAACTGTGGGCGCTGATCTTTGCGTCCGGGTTGTTACGGCAGATATCGTCCGCTGCTGCTTGCCCTGTTTCGGGGTCGAGATCGAGGATATGCACATTTGCACCGGCCAGGGCAAGGACTTTGCAAATAGCCTTCCCGATACCGCTGCCCCCGCCGGTTACAACTGCCGTTTTACCACTGATATCAAATGCCATCTGATAGTTTATAATTTATCATTCTTCTCTCGAGCCCATATTTGGGTTAACAAATCAACACATACCCAGTTGCCTGTTCAATCTGATAATTCTCCGCCAAGGTTATCCTGTGCCGTTAGTATATAGCTTCCCCTGAGCATTTGTATAACATTCATCAGGGCACGGGCATTATGGTAACTGGTTTTCCATATATTGGCCTTGGCGTGCATAGCCGCCATAGGATTACTGTCGAGACCTTCGTGGTACCAGCCTCCGTGTTTATGATCGATCATGTATTGGTTGATGTACTTCCACTGCCTTTCGAAAAGTTGGTAATATCGCTCCTCTTCAGGGAACAAGCGCGCCATCAACAGCAGGGCATTGAGGCCCTCTGCCTGAGACCACCAAATCTTGGCAGCGTTTTGGATCGTACAATTTTCAGATCCCCTGTGATAGTAACCCCCGTCGAAAAATCCACCAAGACGGGAATCCCAGCCATTGGCAAGAGCATGATCTACCATTTTCCTGGCTTTTTTCAGGGTAATGGTATCGTTTTCACGGCCTAACACATGTGAGGCTTCCAACATAAGGAAGGCCGTTTCCACATCATGTCCGAAGGAAACATGATCCAGATAAAAATTCGCCGCTCTGAAAGCTTGGGTTGAATCTATGAAGGAAACGGGAGCCCAGTCGCGTTCCAGGTGCAGGGTCAGATAGCCTTTTTCGGTTGTGATGGTATCCCGGGTAAGCAGAAGCATTTCTTCCAGCCGTTCACGCAAAAGGCTGTCGGGCCAAACCTCGTAAAGGGCGGTGAATGCCTCGAGTAAATGAATTGAGGAATTCTGGTCCTTCCAATCTTTGCGGTTATAATTTTCATATCCGGCCTTCTCGTCATCCACTCCTAATAGCCAGGAACCATCCTGTTTCAAGACATCAAAATACCCCCCGAATTCAGGATCATGGGCATGCTCTTCAAGCCAATGGAATGTCTTTCTTGCAAGTGCCATTGCCGAAGTATCCTGAGAGGTCTTGTAGTAAGCCGCAAGGCCGTAGATTGCGAATGCATTGCCATAGGCACTCTTGGTTTTAGACATCGCACGTAAGCTATCGCCAAACAGTCCTTTCTGGGTGTAAAATCCGCCATGCACCGTATCCCACATATGGTCCCTGATAAATCGGTATCCGTGTTCTGCCATTGCCGTATAGGCCGTATCTCCGTAGTACATCGCCAGGGTAGCGGCAGACCAGATATTCCGTGCCTGGGACACAATCATTTTATTCTGTGGCCCTTCTGGCTCCCAGGCATAATTAAAGTCTGATAAATATCCGCCATTTTTTATGTCGATAACCCTTGGGTACCATACCCGGGCCAGAGAATCAAGGGAATTACTGATCTCACCCTCCA
>CAYSVQ010000083.1:0-10620 GCA_964434565.1 uncultured Flavobacteriaceae bacterium
AGCCTGATCTCCGCCTCGATGCGTGCCTGAATATCGTCTACAACCGACTGCAGGTCACGGTTCCGGACATTAATTCCTACTACAATACGTCTTTTAGTATCATCCCTGGATATTTTTGCCGCACCTTCGGTTATGGTAATATCAGCCAGTTGGGAGAGGGGTATTTTTCCGCCCGAAGGAAGGTCCACCAGCAGGTTTTGAAGGTCCGTCAGATCTTCCCTGCTCCCGGCGTCGAGCCTGAGGGTAAGATCGAAGCGTTTTTCTCCCTCGAAAACACTGCCCAGATTGACGCCGGAAAATCCCATGGTAATAAGCCTGTTAAGATCATCGATATTCAATCCGTAACGCGCGATCATTCCCCGGTTAAACTTCACATTCATCTGCGGCAGGCCGACGATTTTCTCAACAGTAACGTCTACCGCGCCTTCCACATCTGTTATTATCCGCTTTATGGCATTCCCAAGGCGGTTCAGGACCTGCAAATCCTCTCCGAATACCTTTACTGCAATATCGGCCCGTACCCCCGTTATTAATTCATTGAACCGCATTTCAATAGGCTGTGTGAATTCAAGCTCCATCCCCGGCAACACCGCCAGAGCCTCCTTGAAACGTTCGGCAAGTTCATCCTTGGAGGATGCGGAGACCCAACTATCCTTCGGATTCAGGGTAATTATCACGTCTGATTCTTCCATGGACATGGGATCGGTGGGGACTTCTGCAGCACCTATCCGGGTTACTACCTGTTTTACTTCCGGGAAACGATTCAAAAGGATGTTCTCGATGGCAGTAGTGGTTTCAATGGTTTTTGTAAGGGAAGTACCTGTTTTCAACACCGGCTGGATTACAAAATCCCCTTCATCAAGGGTGGGAACAAACTCCGCACCCATGGTGCTGAACAATAAAATGGAAGCGGCAAGCAGGGCGAGGGCCGCGGCAATAACGCCCTTCCTCCGTTTCAATGCCCATCGGATCAGGGGATCATACCTGCGGTTAAGGAATGCCATAAAACGGACCGATATATTTTTTCCCGAAGATTCGCCGGGTTTAAGAAAAAGAGAGGATACAACGGGAACATAAGTAAAACAGAAGATCATGGCACCGGCCAGGGCAAACCCGAATGTAAGGGCCATGGGCCGGAACATTTTACCCTCAACCCCGGTAAGAGACAGTATGGGGATAAAGACAATCAGGATGATCAATTGACCGAAAATCGCGGAATTCATCATTTTTGTCGCCCCCTCTTCCGTAATCACATCCTTTATTCGCTGACTTTCCGCGGCGCTAGTACCGGGCTGTACGGCCCTTCCGCCACTGATACGAAAAGCAATATGCTCGACTATGATAACGGTCCCATCTATTATAATCCCGAAATCAATAGCCCCCAGGCTCATCAGGTTCGCGTCCACCCCAAAGAGGTACATCATGCCCAGGGCAAAGAGCAGGCAAAGGGGGATGACCGAGGCCACTACAAGGCCCGATCGCAGATTACCCAAAAGGAGGACTACCACGAAAACCACAATCAAACATCCAAGGATCAGGTTCTCGGCAACTGTAGCTGTGGTTTTTGAAATAAGCTCGCTGCGGTCGAGGAAGGCATTGATATACACTCCTTCCGGCAAGGTTTCTGAAATTGATTCCACGCGCTCCTTTACGGCTTCAATGACCTTTTTGGAATTGGCACCTTTAAGCATCATTACCTGCCCAAGTACCTTTTCCCCTTCCCCGTTGCCCGTAATGGCCCCAAAACGCGTGGCGCTGCCAAAGCCTACATTTGCAATATCCCTGATCAGAACAGGGACCCCGTTTCTGCTTTTAACAACTATGTTGCCCAGGTCCTGCAGCGAACTGATAAGGCCTTCCCCGCGGATGAAATACGCCTGATTTACCTTTTCAATATAACCTCCTCCGGCCACGCTATTGTTTTTCTCCAGGGCAGTAAAAACCTCCAAAGCCGTAATGTCCATCGCGCTTAACTTTTCGGTATTGATGGCAACTTCGTACTGTTTAAGCTGCCCGCCCCAGGTGTTTACTTCCACTACCCCCGGAATCCCGGATAACTGTCGTTTTACGATCCAGTCCTGTATGGTGCGCAAATCCATGGAGGAATAGCGGTCTTTGTATCCCGGCTTCGTATCCAGGATGTACTGATAAATCTCACCCAGACCGGTAGATATGGGGCCCATTTCGGGGGTGCCAAATCCGCTGGGGATTTTCTCAGTTGCTGATTTAATTTTCTCAGCTATCAGTTGCCTTGGCAGATAGGTGCCCATATGATCCTCAAAAACTATGGTCACCACAGAAAGGCCAAACTTGGAAACGGATCGAATCTCCAAAATCCCCGGCAGGTTGGCCATTTCAAGTTCAATGGGATAGGTGATGAACTGTTCAATATCCTGTGTGGAAAGATTTTGAGAGGTAGTTAATACCTGCACCTGGTTGTTGGTTACATCCGGAACGGCACCTATGGGGATCTGGCTTAGCGAATAGGCTCCAAAAGCCGCAATAAACGCTGTGAACAGTAATACGATAAGTTTGTTTCTTATACTGAAACGAATAATCTTCGCTAACATAATCCGTATGTAGAGGGTGTGAAAAAATCCCCGGCTAATGGTTGCCGGTAGTTAAATGCCTTAGCCTGAAGTTTCAGCCTAAACGGGGAGGTTGAAAAATTTCGTATTGTTCAAAGGAGGAAGAACTATCCTGGTAATAGAAATTGGAAGGGCTTGAAACAAGGTTTACGGATCGTATGGAGGGAAGCGGTTTCCCCGTGAGTACAAAGACTAAAACCGGATGGTTGCAGGCCTGATGGTTAAAGGGGAGCTCCTCATGCTGGGATTTTTCGTCCTGATGCGTCTTTTTGTGATCCTGTTCCAGGGCCCCGTAGTGCTTGGAAAGAAAGGTCAGAAAAGAATCTCCGTACTTTTCGGAATGGAACCTGGCGTGCTCCATAAGGTCACTTATCTGCAGCATATCGCCCATATCAGGGTTCGCACTCTGAAGCAAGAGCAGGACAGATAACATTAAGGATAACACTTTGGCCATAATTCCTCCCTAATTTATTAAAAATCTCCATTGTGGCATTCATTTGGACCGGAGATTCTTCCTGAAAATTACAACCATACTTTATGACTTCTATTGATATTGGTCAGGATGGTCCGGTAATAAATGGACAAAATAGCGCATAAAAAAACCAGCCTGGGAATATGTGTGGCTTTCAAGTGCCCACGACTGGACTCGAATGCTGACGTTTCAGTCAGCATCCCGACCCCCGCCTTAGCGGGGCGTCGGGACCAGCTATTACCCTTGCTCTTTTATGGGTATCTGAGGATAAACTGCCTGCTTCTTTCAACGGACAACTGTTTAAGGTAACGCTCAAGTTTCATCGCAGCTGCCCTGGATGGTTTCACACAATACCATACCAGTTTCCAAGGCCGGTAGGGGGCGGTGGATCTTCCAGGCCGGCATTGTGCCTGGCAAGTCGCAAAGTTAAATCCCTGGTCTGCCCCTTGTAATACCTTTTGGTACTTGCCGAATACAATATGTAGACAAAATAGCGCATAAAAAAACCACCCTGGGAATATGGGTGGCTTTCAAGTGCCCACGACTGGACTCGAACCAGCACGTCCTTACGAACACTACCCCCTCAAGGTAGCGTGTCTACCAATTTCACCACGTGGGCCTTTTTTGGCGGGACAAATATAAGGAAGTAATTTCACTTGAACCTTTAGAATTCCATCAGATTTGTATCTGTTATATTTATATTCGGCAAGTAATAACCGCTATTACATTCTTGGTTTCAAAGCTGAAAATTTGCGTAAGTGAATGCTTATATATACTTTTGCGTAAGTAAATGCTTAATTATTATGACTTCAGTTGCAAGGCGCGATGTTTTCCAGGCAATAGCCGACCCTACCAGACGTGCAATTATGGGCCTGATTGCCTTCAACCCATTAAATCTGACGGCAATAGCCGAGGAATTCGACATCAGCAGGCCCGCTATTTCCCAGCAAATAAAGATCCTAGAGGAATGCGGGCTGGTAAGTATTACGCGCAAAGGACGTGAAAGATTTTGCCATGCCCGGTTTGAGGCCCTGGAGGAAGTACAGCTTTGGGTTAATAAATACAAACCATTTTGGAATGAGAAACTGGATGCCCTGGAAAAATACCTTGATGAATCCGATAAAAAGGATCCCGGGCTGGATTAAACGACGGCTGCCAGTATGCTTCACCCCCTGGGCACCGCTGGCAGGCTCAAAATATGGATACCATGAACAACAAAGGTAAAATTACAAGGGAAACCGACGGTTTTAAGATCGTCTTTGAGAGAATTCTCAGCCATCGGGTCGATAAAGTATGGGACGCTATAAGCAATCCCGAGAAACTTAAAGTTTGGTTTACAGACATTGAAATGGAATTAAAGCCCGAAAGTAACCTGCGGATACTATTCAGGGACGCTGCAAAGACCGTAACCACGGGAAAAATAATAGCCGTGGAACCACCCCATCGCTTTGTCTGGACCTGGGAAGGTGAACTGGCAGAATGGGAACTTACCCCATTACAAGATAACCGTTGCAAGCTGGTATTCACGTACAGTAAACTGTCCAACCGATACACAGTAGGGGCCACAGCAGGTTTTCATACCCTGCTGGAGAGACTGGAAATGTTTTTGCAGGGCAATCTAACGCTCTACCCCTTCGGGACCGAAGATCACGACCCCGCACAAGTGGCACTTCGTGAAGAATACGGGGCTGCTATTTATGACAGGTATCCTGAACTTGAAGAGTTCCACCCGCTTCTCCTGAAACGCGAATTTGCGGTCTCCAGGGAAAAGTTATGGGCCGCCCTCACAGATAATGAAGCGTTGAAAGCGTGGTATTTTGATTTCAAGGGAAAGTTCAAATTACAACTTGGGCATGAATTTGAATGGGAAGCCGGTCCGCCCGATGGAAAGAAGTGGTTGCACAGGGGTAGGATCCTGAAATTCGTCCCGGAAGAGTTACTGGTTCATTCCTGGGAATATCCCGGCTATTCCGGCCAGGCAAGACTCAGCTGGGAGCTAAGCGAAGTAACCAAGGATCGCACCCACTTACAGCTTCAATTTGATTTTGTGCAACCCTTCGATTTTAATGTTGAAGCCCTCAGGAGAAAGCACTTTAACGAAGGATGGCAATATATTATTTTTACTGCTCTCCCGGATTATCTGCAATCTTAACATATGCCCTTGTCCATGAAAATCCTGTTGCCAGATATGATCAACGGATTTAGAAGTTATGGGGATGATTATGCAAGTACCCTTTAAAAATGATCATCCAGGGAAGGGGACACCAAGGGCCCTGTAATTTAATGCGCTTACCGTGCCACAGCTGACATCTATGGTGACGCCCGTTATTTTACCGGCCATATCGGATGCCAGAAACACAGCTGTATTGGCGATATCGCGCATCGCTGGCAGTTTTTTCAACATTGTATCATCTTCCAGTTTGCCGATAACAGTTTTCATCTCCTCCGGGTAGTTAACTGTTGCTTCCCTGAACACCCTGGAGTCTGGAGATCCGGCCGAGCGGATGTTCACTACCCTTATGCCATAAGGACCTAATTCTGCTGCCAGATTTCTGGAAAAACCTTCCACGGCGCAACAAGCCGGACCAAAACCCCCAACCAGCGGATATCCGATTCCTCCCGGAGTGGCAGTGAGTGAGAGGATAACTCCGGATCGCTGTTTCATCATTACGCGGCCCGCTGCGATTGTCGTGATAAACATCGATTCCATTGCAATGCGGACGGGGCGGAGGAATTCAGCAGTTGTCATGCCAGTCAATGGTATATTCTGCGTATCCTGCCAGCCAATGGCGTTATAGGATATATCGACTATTCCAACATTCAGGAGATGATCCATAACGGCCTGCTCATTAAGTGCATCTACTTCGGCAGCCTCTGCCCTGCCACCGTTAAATCCGATCTCATCAGCCAATCTCTTTACAGGATTCAGCGTACGGCCAGTAAGGTACACATGGGCTCCTTCGGCCGCCAACCCCCGGGCTACCGCTCCGCCCAAGGAACCTCCGGCCCCATATATCACGGCATTTTTGTTGGCTAGTAACATAAGCTATATTTTAAAATTAATCGGCCAGTAAAAACAGAATATCCGTATGCCAGCTTTCGGGATCGGATACACCTTCGCAATCATTTACATAAAACTCAACACGCCCGGACCATAGCATATCTCCATTCAGCATCTTCTGATCAAGTATAAACCCGTTCTCTCCTGCCCAGGAAGCCAGATGAGTATGGGCCCGCCTTAAATTGCTGTAATGACCCATATGGGTCAGTTTCAGATAGCGCCCTGCAGGGAAATATCCCGGTAGTATCCGTTCATTTCCTTCGGGTATGGCAGGTGAAGGAAAACCTGCTTCAATAATTACCTGTCCCGAATTGGTACAGGAAAGATATCTGAAAAAGCAGGGGCCCTGCCTGGGGATATTTTTTTGTTCCATCCATTTTCCCACCTCAGGTATTAAAGGTGGAACCACGGTTGCTATTTCCCCGATTTCCACAGTTACCTTAATCGCGACATAATGTTGTCGCTCCCGATAAGAAACTTTAGGAGCTTCAAGTTGAGGCATCATTTAAATTTTTTCAGAATAGAATGAGAACACACATAAAATTAACGGAATCCACGGTAAAATCTCATGGGGGATTTTGACATTTCAGAGGGCTGTTTGCGCCATTGTCTGCTATTGTTAGAATATCCGGTTACCGGCTTAAATGAAAAATCAATTATTTGGAAACTTCACAGTAATTATAATCTTTCAGGAATTTTTACGGCAGCTTTTCTCAGATGTCCCCTTCCAGAGCGATTCTATCAATTACCACGGTAACCAGCCGGCATTTTTGGGGTCGATGGGTGCTCCCGGTTCAACTATTAATGTCGCACCAAAATTGCTATGAATTATATAATCATTCACAATCTATCGTTTTACAATTAATTGCGAATCGATCCAGTTTGAAAACTCAGTCGAAGTTAATTGACACTTTTCGGGAGTTGGTTCCCTTCCAATCCTTTATAAATCGTACATTCCTTCATCAGAATGCCAATGTTGAAAAAGTGATATATATGAGCTTAGCCGACTGGATTGGCTTCCTGGGGGTCTTCCAGATACTATTAGCCTATTTTTTAAACATAACAGGGCGGCTTTCCTCCCGTCATTATTCATTTATCCTGCTTAACCTCATTGGCGCTGCCATGGCCTGCCTGGCGTCCATCCTCATTAATTACCTCCCCTTCATTGTGCTGGAAGGGATCTGGGCACTGGTATCTGTGTATGCGCTGCAGGCCCGATTAAGAGAAGGGAATTAAAGGCTCTGTTCTTAACCGTATAATTTTAAGGCAGAATCTTATTGCTGAAACGCATATTATGTAATTTTGACGCTTAAACGATTTGAAATTCAGGATATGGGTAAGTCGGTAGTAATTGTTGGCGGTGGGATCATTGGATTAAGCTGTGCCTATTTCAGCTTGAAGGAAGGGCACGAAGTAACTGTTATTGACCGGACAGATATGACCCAGGGTGCCTCCTATGTAAATGCCGGCTACCTGACTCCCAGCCATATTATCCCCCTTTCGTCTCCCGGGATGATGGCAAAAGGCCTGAAATGGATGCTTAAAAGCAACAGCCCGTTCTACATGAAGCCACGCCTTGATCCCGATTTCCTTTCGTGGGCCTGGAAATTCAACAAATCTGCTAACAGGGCACATGTTGAAAAAGCCATTCCGCTTATCAGAGACATTAACCTCCTGAGCAAAGATCTGTACATTCAGATGCACGATTCCGGCGAACTTGGTGAATTCCAGTTGGAAAGAAGAGGCCTTTTGATGCTCTACAAGACCCGGAAAGAGGGTTTGCACGAAAGGGAAGTAGCGCGCAGGGCAGCCGATGAAGGCCTGGAAATGCAGGAACTTAACAGGGAGGAACTAGACAGGCTGCAGCCCAATCTAAGCCCTGATATCCTGGGGGCCGTGCATTACCTCTGCGATGCGCATACTTCGCCAAGGGAGGTGATGGCATTGATGAAGGCTTATCTATTAAGGGAAGGGGTAAAGATATTACCCAATGAAGAAGTGCGTGGTTTTACTTCAATGGGCAGGAAAATTACCGTTGTCCACAGTTCGAAAAAAAGTTATCCGGCCTCAGAATTTGTATTGGCCTCCGGGGCCTGGAGCCAGAGCCTCGCCAGGAAACTCAGGCTCAATTTGGCCGTGCAACCTGGCAAGGGATATCGCATAAATGTGAGCCGACCTACAGGAATCCGGCTCCCCGCTATCCTGATGGAGGCCAAAGTGGCAGTGACGCCCATGAAGGAGTTTACGCGTTTTGCAGGGACCATGGAATTTTCAGGTGCCAATCACCACATCCGGCCGGAACGGGTAGCAGCGATCGCCCGGGCAGCTGAAAGTTATTATCCCCGCCTCAAAATCACAGGCTCTGAAAAAGCTGCCGCTAAATGCGGCTTGCGGCCCGTATCCCCGGATGGACTTCCTTACATAGGGAGGCCGTCAAAGTATGATAATCTGACCGTAGCCACCGGCCATGCAATGATGGGGTGGAGCCTGGGACCGGCAACCGGAAAATTGGTTTCTGAAATTATTGCCAACAAAAAACCGTCCATGGCTTTGGACGGTTTTCATCCCGACAGGAAATTCTAGGCTAAAGCCGGCGGACCTTCACATTGCGGAACCAAACCCCTGCCCCATGATCCTGCAGGGCGAGGTAGCCGGTGTTGGTTTTCCCGTAGTCAGGAAAATCGTTCCATTTACCGCTATTGCGTTTGGTCTTCCAGTCTTCCGAATTCTTATCGAACTCTACGATTTTTTCGCCGTTCAGCCAATGTTCGGCCTTGCCACGGTTAAATATTATTTTGCCGCTGTTCCATTCCCCGGCCGGTTTCAGAACTTTTTTGTCATTGGCCTCGTGCATGGCATAGTTGGCCCCGGCCATCTGCCAGGCCTCCATAGTCTCCGATGAACCTTCATCATCCATTACCTGGTATTCCGGCCCTGTCTGGTAGGGTGAGTGGTAGATAGTATCCTCAACTACATGGTAGAAGACGCCGCTGTTGCCCCCCTCGGTGATCTTCCATTCAAAGGCCAGTTCAAAATTGTCAAATTCCTCGGTACTTATTATGTCGCCCCCAACGTCGCCAGCTTTTCCGTAACAAGTAATAATACCATTCTCAATGGACCAGTTGGAAGGGAGGGAATCCAAATTATACCCCCTCCAGTCCGAAGCCTCGTTCAGGGAGATCCATTCCGCCGCAGCATCGGTAACCACCGGCTCCATTGATTCTTCGGCTTCCTTTTTTTCCTGCTTGCAGGCCATCAGCCCCAGAAAAACGATCAGACTACTTACAATTATTCTCATATGATAATGGTTTAATTAGTTTCAATGATTCCCGATACGTTATGAATTCCTTACCCCGGACACAACTGTCTCGGCCTGCCCGGGTAACGCCATGGATCATTCAGGATACCACCCCCGTTTTACGCTTGACTTCAATCCTGAAATGTAAATATATCCATTTTAATGGAGTTCGTCACAGAAGCCTGCCGACATTGGAGATTCTTCTAAATAAGGGGATATTAGAGGATGTTTTGTCAAATTTAACGTTCTCACATAAACAGGAATTAGTAAATATTGTAAATTTGTTTAACCTTTACCATTAATAAATGAACAATGTTAAAAAATCTTTTAGCATAAGAGACCTGGAAAACCTCTCCGGCATCAAGGCACACACTATCCGTATCTGGGAAAAGAGATACGGGCTGCTATCGCCGGACCGTACTACCACCAACATCCGGATGTACAGTCTTGAGAGCCTGCAAAAGTTATTGAACATCACCCTCCTGTACAACAACGGGTACAAGATTTCCAAAATTTCAAGGATCCCCGAGAAAGACATTGCACTCGCAGTGAGGGAGATCGTGGCCAAAAACAGTGTGAAAAACCACGCTATCAACGCTATGAAACTGGCCATGATGAACTTTGACCAAAGCCTGTTCCAGAATACATATAACAGTCTTGTGAGCGACAAATCCTTCCGTGAAATCTTCTGGGATGTGCTTATGCCCTTCCTTGAAGAACTCGGACTTCTGTGGCAAACCAATACCATTGGACCTGCACATGAGCATTTTATGTCCAATCTGATTAAACAAAAAATAAGTGCCAACATAGACAAGCTCAAGACCCTTGAACCTACCAGGAATGATAAGGTTTTTGTCTTGTTCCTGCCTGAGAACGAAATTCATGAAATAGGGTTGCTCTATCTGAACTATGAAATTGTGTTGCGGGGTTATAAAACCATATACCTCGGGGCCACCATGCCCCTCGACTTTCTCCCCGACTTGCAGAAATACTTTAACGATCTCGTTTTTTTGTCGTATTTTACTGTAATGCCAACCAAGGACGACATGGAGAAATACATAGAAGATTTTTCCATGCATCTCGAAATAGACGGAAACATCAAATTATGGATCCTCGGTCAGCAGACCAGGTACCTGACAAACAAGGAGATGCCGTCTTATGTACGCTCTTTTGAATCTATCCGGCAACTGGTAGAAGCCTT
>CAYSVQ010000084.1:0-7172 GCA_964434565.1 uncultured Flavobacteriaceae bacterium
ACATCCCCCGCCTGCATGGGCAGGAATTCCTTTTCGGCCATTACACCCAGGCTGTCCTCTATGGCTTTGATAAAATCCATAAGTTTTTCTGATTTGTTATTTCCTATATTATACAGTTTATATAATTCCCTGCTTACTTCCCTGTGAACGGTATCCCCTGTTACAATCCTTACCACTCCTTCGGTAATATCGTCTATGTAGGTAAAATCCCGTTCCATTTCCCCATGGTTAAATACCTTGATAGGGCGGTTGTTCAGAATGGCTTCTGTAAACAAAAACAAAGCCATATCCGGACGGCCCCAGGGGCCGTAAACGGTAAAGAAACGCAGCCCTGTGGTAGCAAAACCGTATAAATGGCTGTAGGTATGGGCCATCAGTTCATTGCTTTTCTTGGTAGCGGCATACAGGCTGATGGGGTGGTCTACGTTATCCTCTACCGAAAAGGGAACTTTTTTGTTTAAGCCATACACACTGGAGCTGCTGGCGTAAACCAGGTGTTTTACCTGGTTATGCCTGCAACCTTCCAGGATGTTTAAAAAACCCACTAGATTGCTGTCTACATAAACTTCCGGATTCTCCAGGCTGTAGCGCACCCCGGCCTGGGCGGCCAGGTGGCACACCGCTTCGAAGTTTTCCTTTTTAAATAGTCGCTGTAAGGCCTCCCGGTCTTCCAGCTGCATCCGTACAAACCGCAACCGCTGTCCGTAACAATCCGAACCAACTGGTTTATTAAATTGTTCCGCCTCCTCCTTCCGGATGCCCAGCTCTGCCAGGCGGGCGTATTTCAGATCGGGGTCGTAATAATCATTGATATTGTCCAGTCCTGCCACCATATGCCCCTTTTCCAACAGGGCGCGGGCTACATGGAAGCCGATAAAGCCGGCAGCGCCAGTCACTAATATTTTCATGGGTTCAAAATTCAAAGATCAAGGTTCAAAGTCAATAGCAAATATGTTACAATAATAGTATGAATAATAAATAAACTTAACGAAACCTTTGCCATGGAAGTTGTACCATTTTATTAATGAAATTAGCGGGTCTGTTAAATTCCGTTATGGGCTGCCGTGGAGGATTGGTGGGATTTCTCAGTCGCTAGGCTCTTTCGAAATGACATGGGTGGTGCTTCATTCATTCGAAATGATATGGGTGTTGCCTGGCTCAGCGGAAATGTAAGCAAGTATGACGATCCAGTTCTTAATTAAGGTTATTTCATTTAAACGAACGCATCGCGTGAATGAATTCCATGTTAGGCTGTAGAGCTGGATTGGTGAGATTTCTCAGTCGCTCCGCTACTTCGAAATGACATGGTTGGTGTCTGGCTACTTCGAAATGTAAGTTTGATGCCCCAGTTTGAACTATGTCATTTAGAACTGAACGCAGTGAGGGTGAGAAATCCCGCGATGGCCGGATAAGACTCGTTTGGTGCGATTTTTCCATTGAAATCCGGGGTTGAACTTTTCGAAACACATATTAAGAGCTCGAATCTTTAATCCTTCTATCATTATCATTAAACCCTGTACCCACGAGTTTAACGATAATTCTGGCCTATAGAACGAAATAAGCGCATCTTTTTTTCATTACAGGCCTCCTCATCCTACCTTTACGGCTTACATTTGTAGCCTGAAACCTGTTATAGGTTGAAAGAAATGATGTATCTTGATGTTCCATCCGGTACGGGCAGACGGCTGATTAGCTAAGGAGGATGGACATTGATCCCAGGGGTTCCCGGGTGATAATTAAATAAAACGACCATTGATTACCGCGACAAAAATCTGGCTTTCATCACCCCATATGGGGCGGAATGAAGAAAAGTACGTAGCCGAGGCCTTTGCAACAAACTGGATCGCCCCCCTGGGCCCCAATGTAGACCTTTTTGAGAAAGCAATCGCAGAAAAGTTAGGGGAAGGCGTTTCCGTAGCCGCCCTCAGTTCCGGCACGGCCGCTATTCACCTCGGACTTAAATTACTTGGGGTGGGCAGGGGAGATGAGGTGCTCTGCCAGAGTTTTACCTTTTCCGCTTCCGCAAATCCCATTGTATATTTAGGTGCCCGTCCGGTATTTATAGACAGTGAACAGAACAGCTGGAACATTTCCCCGGCCCTGCTGGAGGATGCCATTAAAGACCGGCTTGCCAAAGGAAAATTGCCAAAAGCCATAGTAACCGTACATCTTTACGGGATGCCCTACCAGGTGGATGCCGTTCATGAAATATCGTCCCGCTACGGGATCCCGGTGCTGGAAGACAGCGCCGAAGCCCTGGGCAGTTCCTATAATGGTATTCCCTGCGGCACTTTCGGCGAAATAGGCATCCTTTCTTTTAACGGCAACAAGATCATCACCACATCCGGGGGCGGCGCCCTGCTAAGCAAGAACCGCGATTTGCGGAACAGGGCGGTGTTCCTGGCCACCCAGGCCCGGGATGAAGCGCCCCATTACGAACATTCTGCCATTGGCCACAATTACCGCATGAGCAATGTGCTTGCAGGGATCGGCAGGGGGCAGATGGAAGTCCTGGACGAACGGGTAGCGGCCCGCCGTGCAAATTTCAACTTTTACACCCGGCAGCTCGGCCACCTGGATGGCATTGAATTCCTAAGGGAGCCGGAGGGCTTCTTTTCCAACCGCTGGCTGACGTGTATCCTGACCCCTTCCTATGAAGTGAGGGAAGCCATCCGCCTTGCCCTGCAGGAAGAGGATATAGAATCGCGCCCCCTCTGGAAACCCATGCACCTCCAACCCGTGTTCCGCGAAGCGCCCGCTTATGAGGATGGCACCTCCGAAGCGTTCTTTACCCGCGGCCTATGCCTCCCCAGTGGTTCCAACCTCAGGGAGGAAGATTTGTCCCGAATTACAGACCTAATCTTTAAATCGCTATCATGATCAAAGAATATCTGGTAAATAACGCCCACCGTTACGCCTCCAAATGGCTGGTGCTGGCTATTGATACCCTGCTGATTTCATTCTCCTTTATACTTTCATATATCATCCGCTTTAACCTTACCCTGGAGTTTGATACGGACCGTTTGTTTATGCAGTTACCGGTGGTGGCCGTTATCGCCGTCCTGGCCTTTCTGCTTACCGGCTCCTACAAAGGGGTGGTACGGCATACGGGGGTACGCGATGTATACAATATTTTTAACGCCATCTGCCTGTCGAGCATCATCACTATTTTTATGGTGATCCTAAACCGGCAGCAGAATATGCTGGAGGATTTTACTATCCCCTTGAGCATCATCATCATCCACAGCCTTATTTCCTTTGTGGCCCTTACAGCCTCCCGATACGTATTCAAGACCGTTTACCACAACCTGTTAAGGAAATTCACTGTATATAAAAATGTGCTTATTTACGGTGCGGGCGAAGCCGGGATCCTTACCTACAACGCCCTTACCAGCCATTCGGCCAGCAACGCCCGGGTGGTGGGTTATATAGACGACGATAACAACAAAGTGGGCAAACGTATAAACGGGGTAACTGTCTATGCCAAGGAAGAACTGAACAACTTTTTTATCAGCCGCCTGGCCGTTTCGGAGATCATTGTTTCCATCAATAACATCGCCCAGGCGCGCCTTAGGGAGGTCGTTGAAAGTTTAGTGGACTTCCCGGTTCAGGTAAAGATCGTACCCCCGGTGGAAGACTGGATCAACGGCGAATTGAAGGTATCCCAGATCAAGCAGGTGCAGATAGAGGATCTGCTCAACAGGGTCCCCATCAATATAAAACGTTCCAAGGTTTCTTCCCAGTTGAAAGACCAGGTGATCATGGTTACCGGCGCGGCCGGCTCCATAGGAAGTGAGATTGTTAGGCAGATAGCCAATTACGAATACCGTTCCCTTATCCTTATAGACCAGGCCGAATCGCCCCTCTATGACCTGCAGCAGGAGCTGAAACAGAACGGCTTCCATAACTTTATCCCCCTGGTGGCCGATATCCGGGATAAGAACCGGATGAACACCTATTTCCAGGAATTCAGCCCCACCATGGTCTTCCACGCGGCTGCCTACAAACATGTGCCCCTGATGGAATACAACGCTTATGAAGCGATCAAGGTCAACATTGCCGGCACCAAGATGCTGGTAGACCTCTCTTTGAGTTACGAAGTGGATAAATTTATTTTTGTTTCCACAGACAAGGCGGTAAACCCTACCAATGTAATGGGGGCCACCAAACGCATAGCCGAAATGTATATCAGCTGCATGCAGCAGGAGCATAAAACCAAGTTTATCACCACCCGATTCGGCAATGTTTTGGGTTCCAACGGCTCCGTGATCCCCCTCTTTAAAAAGCAGATAGAAAAGGGCGGGCCCATTACGGTTACCCATAAAGACATAACCCGATACTTTATGACCATCCCCGAGGCTTCCCAACTGGTACTGGAAGCGGCGGCCATGGGCAAAGGGGGGGAGATCTTTATTTTTGACATGGGCGAATCCGTTAAGATCTTCGACCTGGCGCGGAATATGATCAAGCTTTCGGGCCTCCGTTACCCGGAGGATATAGATATCAAGATCACCGGCCTGAGGCCCGGGGAAAAGCTCTATGAGGAATTGCTGGCCAATGGCGAGGATACGCTGCCCACCTATCATAAGAAAATCATGATAGGAAAGGTGCGTGAATTGGAATACGCGCAGGTGCGTTCGAAAATCGACGAGCTCTGTGTTTCCAATATGTTTTTTAATGGGAATACCATCCGCCTGATGAAGGAAATAGTACCGGAATATGTTTCCAACAATTCCGAGTTCTGCGACCTGGATAAAAAGCAAGTATCGGCCAAAAAAGAAATCATGAAGAAAAGCCCCCTGCAGTCCCCCATAAATTAGCTATACTTGCAACTTAATTCTATATGATATGTTTAAAGTAAAATTTTCCACGGCACTTTTCCTGCCGGCTGTTGCAATTGCCTTCCTCTTCTTCACCTCCTGCGCCACCAAAAAGGAGGTGGTTTATTTCCAGGACGCCCAGGGCTTCGAAACCCTGGTAGACCAGAATAAGTTTACCCCGAAATATAAGGTAGACGACCTTCTAAGCATCCACATATCAACCCTGAACAATGAGGCCAGTGCCCCCTTTAATTTATACAGGGGCACCCCGGACGGCAGGTTCACCCCGGAATCGGTGGATTATTTAATAGACGAGCAGGGAGAAATTGATTTCCCGGTTATTGGTAAACTTAAAATAGCGGGGCTTTCCCCCGAAGAAACCCGCCAATTGCTACGGGAACGGTTGTCTGAATTCCTGAAGGATCCCATCATCAACATCCGCTTAAGGAATTTCAGTGTAACGGTCCTTGGGGAAGTCCGCCAGCCCGGCACCTATCCGGTTGTTGGGGAAAAAATCACTATCCTGGAAGCCCTTGGCCTGGCAGGTGACCTTACTATCAAGGGAGAAAGAGAAAACGTGATGGTCATCCGGGATTTCGACGGCACCAAGGTATATACCCGCATAGACCTGACCAACAAAGCTGCCCTGACATCCCCGGTCTATTACCTCACCCAAAACGATGTGGTTTATGTGGAGCCTAATAAATCAGCCATTACGGCCTCCAGCCTTGATAACAGGGCAACAATCGCGGTATCCATCGCCTCCCTCCTGATCACGTCTACCGTATTATTTTTAACCCGAAATTAGTATTACTGTGAGCATGAGCCCTAATCCCCAAAGCGATTCCGGCAGTCAGAACGATTTAAAGGAAATTGTATCCAAATACACCAGGCACTGGAAGTGGTTTGTTTTGTCTGTTATAGCGTTCCTTATCCTGGCTTTTTTATACCTGCGTTATACCATCCCGCAGTATGTGGCCACCTCTAAAATTCAGGTTATTGATGATAAGGGTGCCGGAACGGGGATCGACCTTTTTCAGGAGCTTGGACTGGTGACCGGCGGAAAAAATGCCGTGCAGGACGAGATTCAGATCATTAATTCCCGCTCTAATTTGATAGAGGTGGTAAAGGAATTAGGACTGAACACCAAAATAATGGCCCAGGGAAATATTCTGGAGTCTGAGCTATACACTAATCCCCCTGTTAAATTGAATTTTATAGCTGCAGATTCGGTGATCTATAACGCGAATTATGAATTTTATATATCCATTGCATCCACCACTACCTTTGGTTTTAGTGATGATGCGGAGCAACCGGTTAAGGTGCATGCTTTTGGTAAAAATATTTCCACTCCTGTGGGAGACATTGTAATAACCCCGGATCTTGATCATTTTAATCGTTATAGGGATACAAGATTAAAGATAGTAATCGAGCCTATTTCATCCGTTGCCCTTTCGCTGCAAAATAAATTGGCCATTAACAATTCGGAAGATTTATCCAATATAGTCAACATCAGCTTTATCGATCCGATAAGGGAGAAAGCAAAAGACGTTCTTAATTCACTAATCAGGATCTATAACAGGAACGCCATAGAAGACAAGCGCCTTATTGCGGATCGTACCTCCAACTTTATTGATGAACGGATCACCGATATCTATTCCAGTCTCTCCACCGTAGACCAGTCGGCCCAGGAACTGAAAACCGAAAGGGGCCTTACGGACATCGCTTCGGAAGCCAACATCAACCTGAATATCGGAGCTGCCAACCGGCAGGAGCTGGCCAGTTACGAAACCCAGTTGAACATCGCCGCCTCCATGCAGGACCTGGTGACACAGCAGGATGGCTATGAGGTATTGCCTAGTAATTTAGGGTTAAACGATCCTACCATAGCCAGTACCACCGAGCGCTACAACCAATTGGTACTCGAACGCAAACGCCTGCTGAAAAGTTCCACCGAAAGGTCGCCCATCGTCCAGAACCTCGACCAGGAGATCAATGGCCTGAAGCAAAGCATGATGTCCAGCCTCAGCAGCACCGTTAACAATCTGGGGATGCAGGTGAACACCCTGAGCGGGCAGCAGGCCATGATCAATTCCAGGATCTATTCGTCTCCCCGCAATGAAAGGGCTTTGCGCGATATCACCCGCCAGCAGCAGACCACGGAATCCCTCTACCTGTACCTGCTCCAGAAACGGGAAGAAGCGCAGATCGCGGTAGCTTCAACCGCGCCGAAGTCAAAAGTGATAGACAGCGCCTATTACCCGAGTGAATTTCCGGTTTCCCCTAAACCACCGCTCGTGATGTTAGAATCACTTATTCTGGGAATGCTGGTGCCGTTTTCTGTCATCTATT
>CAYSVQ010000085.1:0-12016 GCA_964434565.1 uncultured Flavobacteriaceae bacterium
GGATGCTTTTCTCAGGAACCAGGAACAAATTCCCGATTCCGTTGCCCAACAGGCATAAACGTTCTCAGGAGTATTTTTGATATAGATTTTTTTGGTGAATGAATCAAAACTGAGGGTGCTCATGGCGCATTGTTGTTTCTGTTGCGTTCTATCTCGTACAATCCCCTTCCGAGGGCAGCCAGGAATGGGATACCGGTTTCTTCGTACTCGTAGATGTTATCATTAAAAATACCATCACGGTTCACGAGTATTGTGGCGCTAAGCAGGAATTCCACACCTGTTTGTGTATCATAAATATAAGCACAATCGGTAAGTGTCCCGTAGGCAAAGCCCACTTTATTGTATATTTTGATATGTTCCGGAATACGGTCCCTTTTATCACCAAACAGAAAAAATTTGCAATAACTGTCATAATACTCCTTTTCATCGAATCCAGCTTCCCTGGGGACTGCCTTCATAGTGTTCAGCAGGAAGTTGCGTTGCTCTTCACTCAGGTTAAACCGCTGGTGTTCCGGGAAGCTTTTGGGGAAAATCACCCGCTTGAGTACTTCGTGCTGTGATTTCAGGGGATAATAATTTTTAAGACTGAAATCAAAGGGTTCCATATATAACGAGTCTTCATCATAATGGCCTTTGCCTTTGCTGGTGTTTTGCAGTTCAAGGGGTTGGGCGGCACTGTTGAGGAGTGCTTTGGTTGGCGCGGTGGTACTGTCGTTGATGTAAATCAGCAAGGGTTTTGTAAGCAGTTCGTCTGTATGTACCCCCAGGTGGTGGGAAATCCGAACCGGCCCCACGCCTTTCCTCTTCAGGCGTATGTTAATACTATCCTGGCCCAGGAACTCCATCAGGCGGTTGTTGGCTTCGTTGTCGCTAATTGCAAAAATCCGGCTTATATCATTTGCGAAAGTGGTAACCATGGTATCGCCCTCAACAAAATAGCGCGTCTGTCTGTCAAGAGAATCGGTTTCGTACAGCTTTTCCAGGGCAAGTGCTGCAATTGGAAATTTAACGGTACTGGCAGGGTAAAAGTAATTCCTGTCATCGAGCTGGAAATTGAAATCGGTAAAGTATATACTATCTCTTTGCCTGTGTATGCGTGAGAACAATACCTGTAGTTCATATTGTTCCGGCTCATCCATAACTTTCCGGATAATAGGATTTCCTGAGTTGAGTACGGTGCTGAGCGAATCACGTTCCTCAGGCATTTTTGGTGGCACTTGCTTGCAGCCGTTATATATCAATAACAAGGCAAACAGTATAAAAGCCGGCATTTTAGATGAAGTTTTCAATTGTATCGGATTATCCGGGGTTTAATCGTCATAGATTTCTCCGCGGTGAGGGCGGAGAGCGTCCCTTACCGCCGGCATCTCGCTTTCTTCCACTACCATAAAAGCCAGGCTATGTAAATCGCTAAGGTCGCTATGCCCCGTTATATCAAGTATAAGGCTTTCATTGCCGGCAATATATTCTTTCAGGTGATCTTCGTGGTGCCGGGCTACGGAATGGGCCGTAGGTCCCCTGAAATCCCAGATCAGCTTAATTTTGCGGGTTTCCATACGGTATGTCGGTTCGGTTAACAAGATACTGTTTTTGTTGTAAATTATCATTAATGTGCCAGTGTGTATAGGCCCGGGCGAATTTGTGCGGACCGAAAATGTCATAAAAAACCCGGAGCTCCCGAAGCTGTTCCGGCTGCCTATAACCCGGGCACCATAAAGTTAGCGGATATTTATTAAAGATGGTTGCGCTCAGCCAGCCATAAAAGGGCGGGGGGTAACTAAATAAGCTTGCGGCATTTTACAGGGAATATTATTGCTTACCTCACTCAAACTGGTTTATTTTGCTTGGGACTGACGGCAATTGGGGTGGTGTAAAGGTTCATAGTACCGGGGGTATAAATTAAAAGAAGGAATTGCGCTATACTCATTGTTGCCGCATTGCGAAAGCTTACGTAATAAGTAAACAGGGCTGCAATAACACCGGTTAAAGTGAGTTTTGTTACTAAAAATGTGTTAATGGGACAAACGGTCTCTTGCCTAACTGGGGCATATTCTTATTTTTGCGCAATGCAGTTCTTAAGAAAACGTGTAATCTGTATCCTGCGCTTTAACTTAGTACTTGCGGGCTTACTCTGTGTAATGGCCTGCGGCTCCCTTTGGAAGGATGAGCCTGAAAGGCAGGCTTTGGCCAGAGTGGGCGATAGCTATTTGTACGCAGATGAGGTGGCATCCCTCCTTAATGAATCCATGACGCCTCAGGACAGTGCCTCCTTTGTAACCAACTACATCAATAACTGGGCTGCAAAACAATTGTTACTGTCTAAAGCCCGTATTAATCTCCCGGAGGACCAGTTGCAGCAATTCGATAAATTGGTTGGCGATTACCGTACGGACCTTTATACCAGGGCTTACAAAGAGGCGCTGGTACACCAGAAAGAAGATACAACCATCAGCCGCGCCCAACTCGAGGGTTTTTACGATGAAGAAAAAGAGAATTTTAAGCTAAGGGAGAAACTGGTTCGCCTCCGCTTTATAGAATTGCCCAGACAATTTCTGAACAAGGAGGAGGTGATTACGAGGCTGCGGCGGTTTAATGAGGAGGATATGGCTTATCTCGACTCTGTCGGGGTACAGTTCAGGAAACTCAATTTTAATGATTCCATCTGGGTTCCTTTATCCCGCGTTGTGCGGGAAATCCCCCCCCTGAATTACAGCAATGAGCAAGCCTACTTAAAAAAATCACAATTTTTTGAAATGGAGGATTCATTGGGGGTATATTTGGCAAAGGTTGGCGACATCCTCGAGATCAACGATATAGCCCCCCTGGATTACATTGAACCTACCATCCGGCAGGTACTGTTAAACCGTAGGAAGCTCGAGTACATAAGGAAACTGGAAAGCGATATTATAGATGAAGCAACAAAGAAAAAGGAGTTTGAAGTATATGAGAAAGGTAAATAGGCTATTAATGGTTTTATTACTCCCCGTGATGACCACGGTCGCCTTGGGGCAGGAGATTAATGGAATTACCGAAGCCGGGCAAGAGCCACCAGACCCCTTATTGGAATCTGAAGCAAGTGTGTTAAGAGACAGCACGTCCCGCTCTGAAAGGGTGAAACTGGATGGCATTGCCGCTGTGGTTGGAGACTACGTAATCCTCGAATCTGATATAGAGAAAACTCTGATCGACCTTAGGAGCCAGGGCGCTTCAACGGAGGATATCACCCATTGCAGCCTTTTAGGGAAACTGATGGAAGACCGGCTTTACGCCCACCAGGCCGTTCAGGACAGCATTCTGGTTTCTGATGATGAGGTTAATGCCACAGGCGACCGCCAGATTCAGCAATTGATATCCCAGGTTGGTTCAATGGAAAAGGTTCTGGACTTTTATAATAAGGAAGATGTTGAGAGCTTTCGTGAAGAATTGTACAATATCAATAAATTGCGGATGCTGTCTGAAAAAATGCAGCAGAAGATTGTAGGTGATATCAAGGTGACTCCTGAAGAGGTCCGCCAGTTTTTTAATAAGATCCCGGAAGACGAAAGGCCTGTATTCGGGGCGGAACTGGAAATCGCACAGATTGTTAAGGAGCCTGCAACCCCGGATGAGGAAAAACAGAAAGTGATTGATAAACTCAATGAAATAAAGGCCGATGTGGAGGATAATGATGCCAGTTTCAGTGTAAAGGCCATCCTGTATTCGCAGGATCCGGGATCAAAATCGAAAGGCGGCTTTTACAGCATGACCCGGGAAACCCCTTTTGTTAAAGAATTTAAAGACGTCGCCTTCAGTTTGCAGGAGGGTGAGATTTCGGATCCTTTTGAAACGGATTTCGGCTTTCATATCATCTACATTGAGAAGATCCGCGGACAGGAACTCGACCTGCGTCACATCCTGGTTCAACCTGAAATTCCCAAGAAAGCCATAGACGATGCCAAGATGGAACTGGATTCCATCCGGCAGCATATTGAGGAAGGCAAATACACCTTTGCAGAAGCCGCACTGAATTTCTCGGATGAAAGGGAAACAAAATTTGACGGAGGCTTGCTTAGAAACCCTACCAACTTTGATTCGCGGTTTGAACTCACCAAGATGGACCCCACCCTTTACAACCAGGTGCGTAACCTTAAAGACAATGAGATATCCCAACCCATACTCGAGGCCGACCCCAGGGGTGGCCCACCCAAGTACAAGATTCTAAAGGTAACCAACCGCTATGATGAACACGAGGCGGATTTTGCCAAGGATTACCTGAAAATACAGGAGCTGGCCTTAAGGGAAAAACAGTACAACGCAATCAAGGAATGGATGGATGATCGTATTGAAGCAACTTATATCAGTGTGAATGCCGAGAACCAGGGCTGCGAATTTGCGAACAACTGGGTAAAGGAATAGGTGAATGTCTGACGTTGCGGCAATAGACAGTCTGGTAGAGAAGCACCGGGAACTGACAAAAGAAATTTCGAAAGTCATCATAGGACAAAGGGAAGTGGTAGACCAAATCCTCCTTTCTGTCTATACCGGTGGGCATTCCCTGCTAATAGGGGTGCCCGGACTTGCGAAAACACTGATGGTTCACACCATTGCCCAAACCCTCGGCCTCGATTTTAAACGCATCCAGTTTACACCGGACCTGATGCCGGGAGATATCCTTGGAAGTGAGGTGCTTGACCGGGAAAGGAAATTTCAATTTATCAAAGGCCCGGTATTTGCCAACATAGTCCTTGCCGACGAAATAAACCGAACCCCGCCGAAAACCCAGGCAGCCCTCCTGGAAGCTATGCAGGAACGCGCCGTGACCATTAACGGCATACGCTACCAGCTCCCATTACCCTATTTTGTACTTGCTACCCAAAACCCGATAGAACAGGAGGGGACTTATCCATTACCCGAAGCCCAGCTCGACCGTTTTATGTTTGCCATTGAACTGAAGTATCCGAGCGTGTCTGAGGAAATACTGGTGGTAAAAACCACCACAGGAGACATCATCCCAGAGGTGGCCCCCCTGATGGATGCTGAAGAGATAATTGAAATACAGCACCTGGTACGCAGAATCCCTGTACCGGAGAATGTTATTTCCTACACGGTAAATATGGTGAACAACAGCAGGCCTGGGTTGGATACTGCTTCCGATTTCATCAGGCAGTATGTCGACTGGGGCGCCGGCCCCCGGGCATCTCAGAACCTGATTCTGGCTGCTAAGGCACACGCAGCTATCAATGGCAAATATTCCCCTGACATAGAGGATGTAAGAGCGGTAAGCATGGGAATACTCAGGCACAGGATTATCAAGAACTACAAGGCGGAGGCAGAAGGGATAACTGAGGAAGCCATTATCCGGAAACTACTGGGGTAGTATGTTCCCTGTTCCCTTATTTTATGTTATCTGAAAGAGGTCTCCGTATGCTTTTTACTTTTTTTCACCTTCAGAATCAGTTGCTTTTCCTCTTAATGTATGTAATGGCTGCAGCCCTGATCAAAATTTTTCTCCGACCCCTTGAATTTTGTTATCTTTGAAGGCATTACTTTAACCAAAACAATTTTTTAGAATGGCATTTGATATAGAGATGATCCGGGAGCTGTACGCCAGGATGCCGGAGCGCATAGATGCCGCCCGGGAACTGGTTGGCAAACCCCTTACGCTTTCCGAAAAGATCCTTTATTCCCACCTGTGGGATGGCAAACCTGCAACAGTATTCCAAAGAGGAAAAGACTATGTGGATTTTGCCCCGGACAGGGTTGCATGTCAGGATGCCACGGCACAGATGGCGCTCTTGCAGTTTATGCACGCGGGTAAACCTAAGGTTGCTGTTCCCACTACGGTACATTGTGACCACCTTATTCAAGCCAAAGTTGGCGCGGTAGCCGATCTTAAAAGGGCAAACCAGACCAGCAATGAAGTATTTGATTTCCTGGAATCCGTGTCGAATAAATATGGGATTGGCTTCTGGAAACCCGGCGCCGGGATTATCCACCAGGTAGTACTTGAAAATTATGCGTTTCCCGGGGGGATGATGATTGGTACCGACTCACATACCGTTAACGCGGGTGGCCTGGGGATGGTTGCGATTGGAGTTGGGGGAGCAGATGCCGTAGACGTAATGGCCGGAATGGCCTGGGAACTGAAGTTCCCAAAACTGATAGGAGTAAAACTCACCGGCAAATTATCAGGCTGGACAGCACCAAAGGATGTGATTTTAAAAGTAGCCGATATCCTCACCGTCAAAGGCGGTACCGGTGCAATTATAGAATATTTCGGTGAAGGGGCCATTGCCATGTCATGTACCGGAAAAGGCACAATCTGCAATATGGGGGCCGAAGTAGGGGCAACCACCTCGACCTTTGGCTACGATGAATCCATGGACCGCTACCTGAGGGCAACAAACCGGGCTGATGTTGCCGATGCCGCTAAAAAAGTGGCTTCCTACCTGACCGCCGATAAGGAAGTATATGAAGACCCGGAATCGTATTTTGATCAGGTCATTGAACTCGACCTCAATGTACTGGAGCCACATTTGAACGGGCCTTTTACACCGGATCTGGCCACCCCGATATCTAAAATGAGGGAAGCCGCCAGGAAGAACGATTGGCCGCTCAATGTAGAGGTAGGGCTGATAGGCTCCTGTACCAACTCGTCTTATGAAGATATCTCACGGGCCGCTTCACTGGCGAGGCAGGTTACGGAGAAGAAGTTAAAGACCAAATCCCAGTTTACCATCACCCCCGGTTCCGAACAGGTGCGCTATACCATAGAAAGGGACGGATTCATAGACACTTTTAACAATATCGGGGCAACCGTATTTGCCAATGCGTGCGGACCATGTATTGGAATGTGGGACCGTTATGGAGATAAAGCTGCTAACGGGCCCAGGAATACCATTGTGCATTCCTTTAACCGAAACTTTGCCAAAAGGGCGGACGGGAATCCCAACACGCTTGCCTTTGTTGGTTCTCCGGAACTTGTGACCGCCATTGCCATATCGGGCCGCCTGGATTTTAATCCCATGACGGATTTCCTTATTAATGAGGAAGGACAGGAAGTGATGCTCGATGAACCACGGGGTTACGAACTGCCGCCGGAAGGATTTGCCGTTGAAGACGCGGGCTATATTCCCCCCAGGGAAGACGGTAGCAGTGTAGAGGTAAAGGTGGCCAAAGACTCGGAACGGCTCCAGCTGCTGGACCCTTTTGAACCCATTACCCCGCGGAGCCTGCAAGGTATGAAACTGCTGATCAAGGCTTTTGGTAAATGTACCACCGACCATATTTCCATGGCCGGACCCTGGCTGAGGTACCGGGGGCATCTCGATAATATCGCAAATAATACCCTAATCGGGGCAGTGAACGCCTTTAATAAAAAAACAAATTTCGTTAAGAACCAGCTCAGCGGGGAATATGAAGGAGTTCCTGACACCCAAAGGGCCTACAAGGCAAGGGGTATCAAAACCATTGTAGTAGGCGACCATAATTACGGTGAAGGATCCTCCAGGGAACACGCCGCCATGCAGCCGCGCCATCTTGGTGTTGCAGCAGTACTCGTAAAGTCATTCGCCAGGATCCATGAAACAAACCTGAAAAAGCAGGGTATGCTGGCGCTTACTTTTGCCAATGAGAACGATTACGACCTTATTCAGGAAGACGATACCTTTAACTTTACGGATATTGAGCAATTTTCTCCGGACAAGGCCCTTACTATCGAGGTGGTTCATGCCGATGGTAGCAAGGATAACATTATGGCCAATCATTCCTATAACAATTCGCAGATTGCATGGTTCCATGAGGGCTCGGCACTCAATGTGATCAAGAAGGAAAATGCGGCATGATGAGCGGAAAAGGACGTACCTTAAAACTCCTGAAGCAACTCAGGAGTTTTTAATTTTGCTTTAACTGAATAGGTGCACATGCAAAGAAAAACCTTGCTGAATATTCTTCTTATCCTCGTGGTTCTTTCATTTTTTATAACCCCAATAGGATATCACGGCAAAATTTTACTAAACAGAATATTCTCCTTCAGCCCAGATATTATTCCACCCCGGAACAGGGATACCATAGCCACCTACGACTGGATTCTTAAAGATGCCAACTGGGATTTAATTAATTTTAACCGATCTGAGGGGAAGGTGGCGTTTATTAATTTATGGGCATCCTGGAGGCTTCCCTCTGCGGCAGAATTGCGAAGTATAAATAAATTATATGGTCGTTACGGCGATAAGGTGGATTTTTATATTATTACCAATGAGGAAAGGGAACCCGTGGAAGCTTTTATGGAGGAACAGGAATATAGTTTCCCGGTAACTTACCTCATCATAGAGGAGGAGGCACCTGTTGCAACTGAGGACCCGCCCCGATCCTATATCATAGACAGGGATGGGGCCGTTGTTGTGGCGAAGGAAGGAATTGCCGACTGGGACAACGACAAAATATTTAATTTGCTCGACCGTTTGATTACAGAATGATGAAGAAGGGATTGATAAATAAATTATTCGGGCTGATGGTGCTTGGTATCCTGGCACTATTGCTTTTTACCCCTCTCGGGTTCCATTTTAAAGTATATGCCAACCGGCTGTTATCGCACAATCCAACCCCGGTGCCTGAAAGAGAGCAGCAACTCCTGGAAGATTATGACTGGACCCTGGGCGCCCTGGATGGGGAGGTATATAACTTTGAAGGTAACCGGGGTAAAGTTTCCCTGATAAATTTTTGGGCCAGCTGGTGTCCGCCCTGCATTGCGGAAATGCCGGATTTCCAAAAACTTTACAACGATTACGGGGATAAAGTCAGCTTCCTGTTCGTCGCGAGGGACCAGGAAGACAATGTACAGGCATTTCTGAAGAAAGAAGGTTACGATTTACCGGTGTATTATGAACGCGGCCTGGTACCCAAACAAATTTATTACGGCGGGATCCCTACCACTTTTATCATTGACAGTGAAGGCCGGATAGTAGTTTCTAAAATCGGCGCAGCAAACTGGAACAGTAAAGAAACCAGAGAACTGCTCGATTCGCTCATTGCCAGATAGCAGCTACCCGTCGCGTCGCTGGCCGTTTAATTATTGCTTTTAAAGAATTTAAAGGGTACGAACAACATTCCAAAGCATTCGCCTTCCTCTTTGCCCAGGTGTTTATGATGCATTTTATGGGCACGCCTTATCCCCCTGGCATACCAGTTATCGGCATTTCGGAAAATCCTGAACCGCTGGTGTATGAAAATATCATGTACCAGGAAATAGGTGGCCCCGTATACAAGTATTCCCAGCCCAATGGGCCAGCCATACCAAAATGAGGTGTTTACGGCCAGATAGAAAAAGGTCATACTTACAATCGCATAGAATATAAAAAAGGCGTCATTGCGCTCAAACCAGGAGTCATGGTCTTTCTTATGATGGTCTTTGTGGAGGCTCCATAAGAATCCATGCATCACGTATTTATGCGTGAACCATGCCATAAATTCCATAAAGCAGAAAGTGAGTAGGAAGATTAGTATTCCGGTTGCTATCTGCATATCATACAAGGTTTAATTTATAATTTACATAGGATTTGGCAAGCAATCCAAATTTCTGATAATTCGCTACCCTGATGCGGGTATTTTTTATTTCCACAGATGGGGTATTCTGCAATTTCTGCAAAAGTTTGTAATAATATTTATAAGCGGTGTATACCCCGAAACGGGCAGCACTGGGTAGCTGAGAAATCCCGCGGTATCCTTTTTCAAAATCGGCTTTTATATCCATTACGATCCTTTCTTTTGCCTGTTCATCCAATTCCCTGAGGTTGGTGTTTGGGAAATAGCAGCGGTTGAGGTATTCAAAATCGGCTTTAAGGTCGCGGAGGAAATTCACCTTCTGGAAGGCAGATCCCAGGGCCATCGCTGATTCCCTGAGGGCTTCATAGCGCTCATCATCACCCTGAACAAAGACGCGGAGGCACATCAGGCCAACCACATCGGCAGATCCGTAAATATACTCCCTGAATTCCTCTTCGGAATGGTAAATACTTTTGTTGAGGTCCATCCGCATACTTTTCATAAAAGACCGCACCAGATGCTCCGGAATCTGGTATTGATGGTAGGTATGCTGAAAGGCGTTCAGAATGGGGTTAAGGCTGATCCGTTCCTCCAGGCTCCCGTCAAGTTCCCTTTCAAACCGGTCAAACAATTCTTCCTTTTTGTATTCGTGGAAGCTGTCAACAATTTCATCGGCAAAGCGTACAAAGCCGTAGATGTTGTAAATATCCTTGCGAATGGAAGGTGCAAGCATCCTGGTTGCCAGGGCAAAGGAAGTGCTGTAGTTTTCAGTAACTATTTTGCTGCATTGATAGGAAACTGCGTCAAATATTGATTTCATCCTTTTAGAACCAATTAGTTGCTTTTCATTATTAGATCGGCCACCAGTTTCCCGGATATAAGGGCCGGGGGAACACCGGGCCCGGGCACGGTTAATTGCCCGGTAAAGAACATATTTTTTACTTTGCTGCTTCGGAGGCCGGGCCTCAGAAAGGCCGTTTGCCCGAGGGTGTTTGCCATCCCATAGGCATTTCCCTTATAAGCGTTGTAATCTGCCTTAAAATCATTCACACAGAATGATTCCCTGAACAGGATATATTTTGTTGTGTCAAACCCGGTTCTATCCCTGAAACGTTCCATAATAATATCGAAGTACTGATTTCTCAATTCAGGGGTATCTTCCAGGTCAGGGGCGATTGGAATAAGAAAGAAGCCACTTTCGCAACCGGCCGGGGCCATTTCGGGATCCGTAACTGATGGAAAATTGGCATAGAACAATGGTTTCGCAGGCCATTGGGGGTAATCATAAATGTCTGATGCATGCTTTTCAAAATCCGTATCAAAGAAAAGGTTGTGGTGTTCTACCTGTTTGAGTTTGGTGCTGAATCCTACATAGAAAAGCAGGGATGAGGGAGCAAAAACCTTTTTATCCCAGTACTTTTCACTGTATTGCCTGTAGGCGGCATCCAGGAGGGATTCAGTATGATGATAATCCGCTCCGCTTACCACTTTATCGCATTCAAGGTATTCTCCCCGGACGATTACCCCATTAACCCTGCCGTCTTTCACAGCGATCTTATCTACAGGGCTGCTCGTCTTTATTTGTACCCCAAGCGATTCTGCCAACATCTTCATGGCTTCGACAACGCGGTACATTCCACCCCGCGGATGCCAGGTTCCCAGGCCAAAGTCTGCATAATTCATAAAACTGTAGAAGGCAGGTGTATTTGCAGGTTTTGCACCGAGAAATAGTACAGGGAACTCCAGGGCGGCAATCAGTTTGGGGTTTTTAAAGTTGCGCCTCACCTCCCCGCTGATTGTTTTAAAGAAGCGGTCGACCCGAAGTACGGTGTCCGTTGTAACCAATTCAAGAGGAGAAAGGCCCGGGTGGTATACAATGTCTTCAATAGCAATCCTGTAATTTGTTCTGGCCTTTTCCATAAAGCTCTTTAGAAAGGCCGAACTTCCTGGCTCTATGCGTTCAAATTCCCGGCAAATGGACACCATCCCGTCGCCTATGGTAACCGAGTCGTCGGAGAAATAAATCTTGTAAGCCGGGTCTAATTTAGCGAGGGTATAATAATCTGATGGCGAGCAGTTGAAATCCCTGAAAAAACGTTCGAAAATATCCGGCATCCAATACCAGCTGGGACCCATATCAAAGGTAAAACCATCTTTTTTTAACTGCCGGGCACGCCCTCCCACTTCATGGTTTTTCTCAAAAAGAACTACCTCGTACCCCTGTCTGGCCAGGTAACAGGCAGCAGAAAGGGAGGAAAAACCCGAACCTATGACCACGACTTTCTCATTCATCCTTCAATGCGCTAATTCGGTAGTATTTATAAAGCTTCCACCAATTGGCGGATAGTATCAAAAGAGCGCACATACGCCGGCATCTCTTTATTTGTCAGGTATCTGGTTTGCTGGCCGAGGATCCATAAACTGCTGGCCCCGTTTGTTCCCAGATGCAAGGAAAAATCTTCAATGTATTTTTCCAGGTCGTCCTTGGTTGGCA
>CAYSVQ010000086.1:0-19374 GCA_964434565.1 uncultured Flavobacteriaceae bacterium
CGTAATCCTGGGGCCTTTGAATTCCCTGGTTGCGTTGATAGCCTGTCCATAGGGTTTCTTCATTTTTTCTTCGGATTGTACGCAAAAAATTGATGCCCCAGCTATCATTGGCAGGATCAAAATTGAGGGTCATAAAAGGAATCAGGATTTCAGCAGACCAGCCGCTGTCAGACTTCTTTACATAGGCTCTCCAGATGCCATCCCATGACTGGTTGACAGAAGTACCCTGACCTACCATCAGGATCCCGTCGCCCATAAGCCCCAGCGGGTTTATTTCAAAGTAAAAGGCAGACCGCTGATCATTAAAAGTGTCTAATGTGACCATAAACCGATCGTCGGTATCAAGGGAAGCGTCTCTCTTTCGTTGAAAGGCCGTTATTTTATCCGGCTCGGAATCATGGAAAACAGCGCCAATATATAGGTATTGATCATCATAGGCTATTTTTACCTCCGTTTGTTCGGAAGCAAGATCTCCGGGCACCGGTTCCTGTTGCCGGAAATCGGTGGCAATAGCAACTTTGGCCCAGAAATCTTCAGTGACCCATCCATCCGGAATGATACTTTCTCCAGCCTGTAACCGATATGCATCAATCTCTTTTTCCCCCTGTCCATTTGCAATTTGTAAATTGAACAAAAGGAAGCATAAGGACTTAAAAGTTAGTAAGCATTTTTTGTCTAACAAAGCATAAAGATAAAGGTGCAACTCTGCCTTTTGGAAGCTAACATTTGAATAATCAGTTTGTCAGACACTACAACCAGCACTCATTATCAGATCGTAAACTGATTTAGTCGTTCATAGACAGATTTACTGGATTCAGATTCATTAATAAGTCATTTTATGAAGGGTGTAGCATTTTCAGTGTTTATTATGGATAGAATACTATGTCACCAATTCAAATTTAGGTTTATTTTTTTTGAATGAAGCACCCGGCCCTTTTTTCGCGAGAATGATCAAAAGCCCTCTTAAGGCCAATTTTAAAACCGGTCACAACACGTTTAAAGGAATACTACAGTTGCGATACCCATAGATTTTGCCATATGATGGCCTTACTGGACAATGAGCAGATTTCGCCGTGCGAACAATTATTTTTAGACCTATATTTTTTCAACGACTTTCACAGTAGATTTACGGCCTAAATTATTTGTATGAAAGCTGTCTTCACCGTCCTGCTACTGCTCATGTCCAATGCATTTATGACCCTGGCCTGGTATGGCCACTTAAAATTCGGTGAATGGAAATCCTTCTCCAAATTTGGTTTGCTTGCCATCATTTTGATCAGTTGGGGGATTGCATTTTTCGAGTATTGCTTCCAGGTACCGGCGAATCGTATTGGCTTTCAGGGAACCGGCGGGCCTTTCTCCCTGGTACAACTGAAAGTATTGCAGGAGGTTATAACCCTGGTGGTTTTCGTGGGGTTTTCCCTGATCTTTTTTAAAAATGAAAGTTTAGATCAACCATTTTATAGGCTTTGTCTTTTTAACCCTGGCCGTGTATTTCATTTTTAAAAAATAGGATCGATGATACAGAACCTTGGTCCAGCCGAATAAACATAGAAAATCCAGCCCCTGAGCAAGGCTGGATTCCTAAGGCTATGGCCATATATAATCCCAAAGGGAGTGGCCGAAGCAATGGTGAAGTATTAAAGCGGTGCTTCACTGAGCTCCTTCACAGACAACACATGAGAAGGGATTTTAACACCATTTTTTGCGAGTTTTGGGGAAACCGGAACTCCATTAGTCTCCATGACCGAGGTAACATGAGTCCTTGAGTTTTCAATCCTGTATTCCTTCCTGAAGCCAATTAGGTCTACCTGAATGTTTCTTTCGCGGGAACCGGTTGTCATAAAATCCTTGATCAGCACCAAAACGTCGTGATCTATGTAAACCGTATTAGAGGCATCGATCACCAACTTGCTGTTTTCCGGCAGGTGCGCGAAAGTTTGTTTAATTGCGGCCTTGTTCAGGAAAGATACTTCCTGGGCAAGTTCCATATGTATGGTTTCCCCTTCGGTATGTTCATCCCTTTTAAAAAAGTAGGCCAGCTTCAGGTTCCCCCTTAATATGAAATAGACACTCACCGCAAGCCCGATCCCAACACCTACCAGTAAATCTGTGGCAATTATTGCGATAATCGTTACAATAAAGGGAATAAACTGGAACTTTCGGCTATTCTTCCACATGTTCCTGAAGACACTGGGGCTGGCAAGCTTGAAGCCGATGGAGATCAGGATGGCAGCGAGGGAAGCCAATGGGATCATATTCAAAAAGCGCGGGATGCTCACTACCGCGATAAGCAGGAAAAAGCCATGTGATATGGCAGCGAGCTTGGTCTTGCCGCCAGAATTGATGTTGGCGGAGGTCCTTACAATAACGGAGGTCATAGGCAACCCGCCTATGGCACAGCTGAGCATATTGCCTACCCCCTGAGCTTTTAACTCGGTATTGGTGTTGGTGTAGCGCTTTAACGGGTCCATCTTATCCGCAGCCTCAATACACAGAAGGGTTTCGATACTTGCCACTGCAGCAAGGGTAAATGCGACTACCCAGACTTCCGGGTTTGCGATCTGAGAAAAATCCGGAAGGCTGAACTGGCCAATGAAGGCGCTAAAGGACTCGGGAACCGGAAGGCTCACCAGATGGTTTTCGCCAATATATAAAGAGGAGCCGCCAGCCCTGAATGCTTCATTCATTGCTACCCCTGTTAATACTGCCACCAGCGCCCCGGGGATGGCCTTAATTTTTTTCAGGGTGGCATTTTTCTGGAAAAGTATAATGACCCCAAGGGATACCAGCATGATAAGGATCGCCCCCGGATGTATAAAATTCATAGACTCTATAAGGGTAGAGAACAATGGGTTTCCCGCTTCCGCATCCATATAGAAGAAATCACCCTCATGGAGTTTGTCGTAGCCAACGGCGTGGGGAAGTTGAGAGAGAATGATGATGATGCCAATTGCAGCAAGCATGCCTTCAATGACGTTGGACGGGAGGTAATTTGAGATAACCCCTGCCTTTGCGAATCCCAGCAGAAGTTGAAGGATTCCGGCAAGAACCCCTGCAAGGAGGAAGGTTTCAAAGGAACCGAGGCTGGCGATGGCCGTAAGTATAATTGCGGTCAGTCCGGCAGCAGGGCCCGATACACTGAGCTGGGAGTTGCTTAAAGCCCCAACAACGAGTCCTCCGAGGATTCCTGCGATAATGCCCGAGAAAAGTGGAGCGCCGCTTGCCAGGGCGATACCCAGGCATAATGGAAGGGCCACCAGAAAAACGACGAGGCCAGATTTTATATCTGATCTGATATATTTTGTGGATATAGATTTCATCTTATGACTTGTTTTAACCCGGGTTTAAATACCCGGAAATGGATACTATTAATGAGCGATTGGCTACCAGAAGAAATTCAGTACTGAAAACCGGGACTTGTGCAGTTCCCTTGATTTTCCTTCAAGTGAGATTTCTCTGATGTTCTCCATATTTTTCCTTATAAAGTAGGTGGGGTCAAAACTCCTGTAGTTCGGGAATCGCAGGAAGTTATCACTGGGGATCAGCGCTTCCGAAACATTTAGTTGTGCGGTGAAATTTTTAAAGGCAAGCGAATTATTGCCGCTAAAGAGTTCAATGTGTATTGAATGGATCTCATTTTTATGCTCCCGCAATAACTCAAGTTTGGCATCGTGGAAAGCCTGGCTACTCAACTGGCGAACTTCCCTGATAGAAGAGAAATTAAGTACCTCCCAGTATACCTCAGGCATTCGGTAACCGTGTACCAATATTATTTCCAGAGGAACATCGGCATAATTTAAAATGGCAAACTCTACCAGTTGCAGTGATTCAGCGCTAAAATCAGTGGGGATCAGTATTTTTTTCATCCTGTATATATTTTTTGGCGAAAATAGACGCAGGTGATTAGAGCGATTTAAGAACCCTATTAAAATTGTATTAGAAAATTATTGCCGTGGGGAAGATCGTTTAAGGGTGGGTAAAACGATCTTAACGATGGTACCCTTGCCTACCTGTGAGGTAACCCTGAGCTGACCGTGGTGCATTTTAATAATCCTGTAGGATAATGGCAGCCCGAAGCCAAACCCTTCAATTCCACGGGCATTGGTAGCCCTGAAAAAGGGCTGGTAAATGTTTTTAAGCTCTTCAGGTGGGATTCCAATCCCCTTGTCTGAAATGATGATGCGCAGGCTGTCCTTGTACGAAAACAATCTGAGGCTCACTTTCTTGTTTTTGGAAAACTTACAGGCGTTATCCAGGATATTGTGGAGGGCAACCTCCAGCAGGCGGGCGCTTCCCTTGACCTCAAGTTCATGTTCATCCTCCGGCAGAGAATCAAAATCAAGACAGATTTTATTTCCCGGGTATGCGCTATCCATCGATTTTTTTATTTCTACGAGGACCTCATCCAACCTGATAGTATCTGTAAGCAGGCCCTTATTGTCATAGTCGGTTTGAGCGAGCCTGAGCAGACCGTTTACCAGGGTGTCCAGTCTCACCGCCTCTGACTCTATGTTTCTGAGAAGTGCCGTATACTCTGTTACCGGGCGTTCCTTGTAGAGGGCTACTTCCACCTGGCCGAGGATGGCTGTTAAAGGGTTTCGCAACTCATGGGAGGCATTGTTTACAAAATTGCTTTGCAACTCAAAGGAAGTCTCCAGCCTGTCGAGCATGTTGTTGAAGGTAACGGCCAATTCGGTGATTTCATCGGTGTTTTTGCCTTCGTCCAGCCTGAGGTTGAGGTTGGTAGCGCTGATGTCGTTCACCTGGTCTATGATCCTGCTTATCGGATAGAGGGCCTGCATGGCGAGGTACCTGCCCAATAGCCATGTAAGCAGCAGGCTCACTAAAAAGCTAACAGTAAGAATTTCACGCAGGTTTTTAAGTTTTCCCACTCCATAATGGTCGTCTGCAGACAGGGCTACGATAAAATCCCCTTCATTGTCGTGATAATACAAGCCTGTATAAAAGGTCTCATCAATCCTCATTTCGGCATATTCGCGCTCTTTAACCCGCTCTATAAATCCCGCGGGCAGGCTATGATCAGTAACCGGGGTTATGGGATGTGTTATTGAATCCACCTTGAATATATACTCCTTCTCCTCCGGAAGGGTTTGAAGATGGATGTTACGGATATTTTCATAAATATCGATACTCACTTCATCTTCCTCCAGGAATGTCTGTGCGGCTATGGACGCCCTTTGCCTCAGCCTGAGGTAGAACTCCTTTTCGGTGTACCTGAATGCAAAATGATAGATAAAGACAAATACAAGGAGCTGAAGCAGCGCGGTCAGGAGAACGAATATGAGCGTGAGCCGGTTCTGGAGATTCATGGGACTAATTACGCATTTCCTCCTTTATAATGTAACCCATTCCAATTACTGTCTGGATTAGCCTCGGATTAAACTCCTTATCGATCTTGTTCCTGAGGTAATTCACATAAACATCGACCACATTGGTACCCAGGTTAAAATTGATATCCCAAACATTTTCAAGGATATCTATGCGGCTAAGCACCTTGTTCTTGTTAAGCAGCAGATATTCCAACAGGCGGAATTCGGTGGAAGTAAGTTTTATTTCGCGGCCTGCCCTGTAGACCGATTTGGCATCCCGATCCAGTTCGAGGTCCATTGCAGCCAGCTTGTCAAAGTTGTCAGTAAACTGGCTCCGCCTTCGTGTTAGTGCCCGGATACGAGCCAGCAGTTCCTGGAATTTAAATGGTTTCACCAGGTAATCATCCGCGCCGTTGTCCAGGCCCTTAACCACATTATCCGTTGTCCCCAGGGCGGTCAGCATCAGGATAGGGACTCCCACGGGCCCGGAAGAGCGTATCTTTCTGGATATCTCCAAACCATCAACGCCGGGAAGGATGAGATCAAGAATTATAAGGTCTATTTGTTTTTGCTGCAGGAGCTCAAAGCCCTGTTCCCCATTATAGGCAAGGAAAACTTCAAAGCCAGCCTCATTGAGACCCTTTTTGATAAAAGCCGCCACATTGTGCTCATCTTCTATCACTAAAACCGTTTTTGTCATGTTAAGATATGTCCTGAATTATGGTGACAAAATAAGGTTAGGCCGGTTGTAATCCGCAAAGATAACTGTTCCCGGAAATATCGAACTTTTTTTAAGATTAGAAAGAGATTAAAATTTTTACTATAACACCGGATCGGGCGTTCGGGTGTTCCGGCGGTAAGGGTTTTGAAGGTTTTCAAAAGCAAGTCCTGCCTATAAATGGCTTTGGCGTGAAAAATCTATAAAAACCCCCTTCCCGGGATAAGGGGGTTTAGCCGTTTTAGGTTACAGAGATGACCTGGCCTATTGCTGCATTTTCAGGTAATAATCTGCCGAGTGCTTCCCCGAACCATATACAAAGAAAAACACACAGGCAAGGAAGATCACCAGGGCAAGGATAAGGTTTGAAGGTACCATATCTCCTAGAAAATTGGTCATTATTGCCCCGAAAAGTATAGGGAATTGAAAAGCGACTGCCCAGCGGGTGAGCAGCCCGATAACGATAAAAAACCCGCCCACAAAATGCGCGGCGGCCACATAGTGTAAAATAATCCAGCTTCCCGGAAGATTTTCATAAGGTTCCATGGCGGTGATGAATGCATTGAGGTCCGACATAAAGCTTACCCCTTTTACGATGAGGAATACCCCCAGGGTTATCCGTAAAAGATCCAATCCGTAATAACTGTGGGCATTCGCCCATTTGTTCCAGGTTTTTATTGTTCCCATGAGCAGATAGTTTTAAAAAAATAAACCTTAAGGTACTTATATTTAGGGATATAAAAAAGAACAATTTAGATAAGCGGCTATGAGGTCAAGGAAAGGAAATTAAGAATTTCGGGCTACAAGGGCCTTTAATTCGCGTATCCTTTCTTCTTTTTTGGGCTGGCGGTATTTGCGTGCAAAGGCAGTATGATAAGTGTGCGATTCGAGGAACCGGATCTGCTGCAGGTTCCACTCGGATATTTCGGTTACCAACTTGAAGGATTTCAGCTCCTCGAACAGCAGGTTACTTACTTTATAGAAATCATCCCGCCCAAGGTAATCCAGGTCTGAATCGCAGATAATTTCCTGGAGATGGTTCTCTGGTGCCTGCGGTACCCTGGTGGCCCGGATAAGGCCTTTGACAATGCTTATATCTGTGGCGGAGTAACCGTGCTTTGCCATAATTGGCCCGGCAAGTTCCGCACTGCGTTCTTCATGCATTTTTGTGGAGACCGTAAACCCTATGTCGTGAAGCAAGGCCCCGATTCGTAATAGGTTGGCTTCGGCCTCACCAAGCCCCTCCCTGTCTATGTATTGGTTGCATACCTCCAATACATCGAGGGTGTGTGATAAGCCATGATAGTGCAGCCTGTCTGAGAGGTTCTCCTCCAAAATACCCAGGGCCTCCTTTTTTAGATTTTCGTACTCCGTCATAATATCACATCAAAACCATCCATAAAAGGAGGATAAGGATTGCAAAAACAAAACTGACCCCAAAGGATTTTAGTGACTTCTGCACGCTCGCGAATTTCTTGTCGATAATCTTGCTTTCAACATGAATTTGCTGGCTTAATTGGGCTGCCAGGGCATCCTCGTCCTTACAAATTTCCATAAGCTTTGCCGTATAATCTTCAATCCCCCCGAAGGCGCGAACCGCATCCATAAAAAAGAAAACGTTTTTAGGGTATTTAACTTCCAAACGCGGCATAAAACATCGGAAACAAAAATAAATGGAAATAAAAACAAACAATAGCCAAAGTGCAAAGAGGAAAATAAAGACAATGCTTCTCTGAAAGAGTTGCTGGAAGAAGTCGAGCCTGTCTACACAAAGCCCGAGAATAAGGCTGTGAAAAGAGAATATTATCCCGGCCTTTAACTCGGATGCCCTGATAAGTTTCTCCAAACGCTCCAGCTGTTCCCAGTAGTTGATAGGATCATGTGCCATACACGCTGTTTTATGGTTTCTGTTTTAAACCGGGAATTTTAACTGTATTTATACGTAGTACAAGTTACAATAAAAGTATAATAGTTTCTGCGGACGTTCGGGCAGCTTCCTTGCCGATATCCATAAATCTGCCGCTGACCTCATTTATAATATCCTGTCTTTATGCGTGTTTCACAGCTGAAGTTTGCTACTTTATGCCATAGTTCCGGACAAGGTTTTGTTGAGGGGGGGGTTAAATTTTAATGCCCGCATCGGCAAAGATGCCATAGACAACGGTTAGTTCATCCTCATTGACGCGACCGTCTGCCCCGGCCATCTCTTTCAGGATCAGGCCAAGCGCCTGTTTTTTATTAGCAGCCATACCACTCAGAATTAACATCCCCTCCTGCCTGCTCAACTTTCTGGCCTCGCCAATCAGGCTCAAGTCGAAATTCAGGAAATAAGACAATTGTTTCATAAAACTGATTTCGCGACTGTCTATCCGTTTGTCAGCGACAATCACATCTTCAATAGCCCGGATAACCGCAAGTTTTTCTGCCAAACTAAATTCCATATGCTTACTGTTGTTTAAACCTGTGACGCAACCTGTAGTACCTGCCACCGGGGGCGCCGGGATACAGAAGTCAAGGTAATTAAAATTATGATAGTTAATTATATTTCACTCCAATTTCCTGATACCTACACTTATAACCTTACAATTTACATGGAAATATCCCGGCAATAACCACAAGTCAGTTACCATATAAACAAGAAATCGGAGTAGTTGAGGACCTGTGGAATTCTACGGAGGGTGGCCGGTATCGACAGAAAGTTATTATTGGGCCTGAGGATCTCTGTCCAGGGCTTCCAGGATCCCCATGATTAAACGGAGTTCCTTTTCATTAACACTGCCATCGGCGTTGGCGGCTTCGGAGAGCAGGACGGAAAGGGCGTGTTTCTTATTGATTGGCATTGACCTCAGGATAGACATGCATTCCCTGGCATCAATGTCGCGTGCATCCTGTATGAGTTCCATGTTAAAGTCGAGGATCCCCGATAATTTGTTCATGATCCTGATTTCCCCCATTCTAACCTGGCCATCGGCCAGGATAACTTCGTCTATGGCTTTTACGATTGCCAGTTTTTCAGCTAAATTGAATTCCATTGGGCCTAAATTTGTAAATCATCCAGGTTTAAGACTCCATTTACACGAGAATCAGTTTCAATCAACATCAATTTCTGCACTCACTACCAGTATAAAAGTACAACTTCCGCGAATACTAAAAAGTAATCCGGGGCTTAAATTTAAACCGGGTCATCAACTTCAGGTACAGTCATATTTCGTGGTCAAATTGCACTTGAAGCCTTCATGCTCCCCAATTACCCGTTACCTTTCATAAAGCCCCGGGGAAAAGTCTCTCCGGAGAAGCAGGACAATTGTAATTTATGGCAAGAGATATTAGCAGCCGCAGCCATGCGATGGTGCCGGATACTTCCTTAAGTCAGAGCTGTAGCAAACGCTTTTCTTCCTGTTCCGCAGGCCGGGGATTTTGAAGTTGACGTTCGGGGTGTCCAGGTTTTTCCTTACCTCCTTTTCCGGCTTTCAATCTATTGCAAACCAGCAGGCTCAGAAAGGCAAGTGCCACCCAGAATATATCAATAAAGAAAACATGGTATGCCCCGGCCATTAAGCTGTTCCAGGGCCAAGCTCCTGTAATTGCACCATTGCTAATGGGCACGAGCAGGCCCAGGATACCGCCGGAGAGCAAGCTGTATTTGTTTGTGAAATACGTGTTACCTTTCATAACAAAAAACACAGAAAGCAGCAGCCAGGCCACAAAATAAAATAAATAGATTCCCTGCATGCCCAGCGGATAAAAGCATTTGACCACTATAAAGGCAGCAGCAGTAACCGGATACATGCTGAGGCATATGGCAAGATACCACTGGGTTACTTTTTCGTTGAATTTACGCTGTTTAAGCGGGATATGGTTTTTGTTTCTCGCCGTGAACCAGATCATTACCCCACTCAGAATCACAAAACAACCGATAAGGCCAAGAAGGAAGGAGGTAATGCGGAGTGCATAGCCCCCGTAATCGCCCAGATGCAGACGATACAATACATTTTTCACCGCGTCAAGGTAAGCCGTGCTGGCATCAGGGTCTTTCACCTCTGTTGGCAGCCGGTCTGCCACCCTGTAAATAATGTGCCCTGTACCGTTGAATTTGCTTGAATAAGATAATTGGCCACTCACGGAGACATGCATGTTGGTGTCCCCATAGTTGAAGATATGCACTTCATTAACCCTGAATTCCGGCCATCGTTCACGAGTATTCGCTACAAGGGTATTTATATCAGGAGCTTGCTCCAGGGTGCTGCCATGGTATTCAAATGAGGGGTGGCCATAGCCGAGGGCGTCGTAAAATTCCTTCTCATCGCCATCGTAGAGCGCGAAAACCCCAGGGGCCACCAGCAGAAGTTGCAACATAAAAAAGGCCCCCGTTACGGCATAAACAAACTGAAATGGAAATCCTATTACCCCCAGGGCTGTATGCGCATCGGTCCACAGGGTCTTCAATTTGGCCTTTGGCCGAAAGAGAAAGAAATTGGGGATTATCTTTTTCCAGTGAACCACAATCCCTGTAATCATGGCGAAGAGAAAGAAGAAAGCAACAAAACCGGAAAGGTAGTAGCCAAAGGGATAGGGTATTTGGGCAAAGAAATGTAAGCGATACAAGAATTCTCCCAGGGTGTAGGATTCAGGATATGTGGTCTGTGATTTATCAACCGGATCGAGATAAAAGAAGCCGGGGTTCTGATCGGGTTCGGCTATGGTCGTATCCTGGGAGATGCCAATGTTTATGCTTATCCGCCTTTCATTGTAATAATGGCGCATTTCAACATCGCGGCCCTTTAGCCGGTACTCTTCGTCGAGTTCCCCAAGCAGGGTGTTAAAGTCTGCGCTTAGCTCATCTTGCGCTGTAATCATATGACCCCTTTCCCAATTGACGATTTCATCCCTGAAAAAGGAAAAGGAACCTGCAAAAAAGATAACATACAATGCCACACTTATCAGGATGCCGCTAACGGTATGGGTGTGGAAAAGGATGTTGTAGCTTCTGTTTCCCATGCTTCAGGAGATTAAGGGATTTCCGGGATTACCGAAATAGATAATGAACCCGCAAACGGTACTTGCCAGCAGAAAGAAGCCCCAAACCCTCCAGCCGTTTCCGGACAGAAAGGCTAGTACCATAAGGAACGCCCAGATAATAAAGGTAGAATAGGTGCTGGTTATTAATACGGTTACCGGGTCGAACCAGGCAGCCAGTGCCAGGTGCAGGCTGATGGTAAAAAGGTAGCCACCCGCAATGGCGGCAGAGATTTTGGCAAACCGTTGCCAGGGGGAAGTAGTCAGATATTTTGGGTTTGCAGGCATATCAGAACAGTATGATTTCAACAAAAGCCATGAGGCCATAAATGGTTAGAAAGCTGCCAACACTTAGTAAGCGCAGGGGCACGAGGAGGATTACAAGGCTGGCTGTAGTCATTAACAAAATAAAGTAAGTAAAAACTCCCGCGGCAGTACCTTCGCTGATTATCAGCACGGCAAGGCCAAACAGCAATAGCCATGCCCCGGTAATTCGGGTAAGCATCTGATGTTGCTCCAACCGGCTTTCTATGCTCAGGTTACCGCAGCATTCGGTTCTCCGCGAAACCGTATACAGGGAATAAAACCCTGTCAGAACCAGGAACGCTGCAAGAGTAAATACGGGCATGGGAGGCTGGTGATTTTAATTAATGCAGTATGTTGCACAATGCCAGATGAACTGATACGCCTTGCCCCTGTAATTTCCGGGAACTTGTTCCTTCAGGGTGGTCTCAACGATGTATTTGGTTTCCCATGGCAGCCTGAAGGATACCGTTCCCTCTGAATCGGTTTCAAGAATCTTGGACCACAAATCGGCAACATATACAGTTACTTCGTTGCCTTCCAACGGATCGCCCTTGTACAGCACCTGCAGCCTGACTTCTGTTCCATCCTGGGAGATTTTGTTTACCGTTAAACCCTCCGGGTTTGTCGGGGAATTGAGGTTGGTATCGTCGTCCACTTGTACGCTTGCAGTGGCGTGGTAATGTGTTTTGAAAATCCCGAAATTATATTGGGTATAGTCAATCACATCAATCTCGTTGTTATTTAACGCAATAGTATAGGTGCCGGGTAAAGTTGGTATAAAATGGGCTGAGTAGTGGTCTTTAGCCGCTGCCGTTTCCAAAATGGTTTTACTGCCGTCCGGTCCTATCAGCCAGAGCTTGAAATTGGCAACCCGCGGGAAACCCTCACCGGCCACTTCCTCGACTACCCCATAGGTGTATTCACCATAATGCACACGCACGTATTGTTCCCTGCCCAATACTCCCTGGGATTCGGTTTCAAGCCACAGATAATGAGCGGAAGCGGATAAAGAGGTTAGCAGGGTTATGAGAAGGATTAATAGGGTTTTCATAATTTTTTGTTTTAATCCCCCTGCAGGGGCAGGGGGGAGGGTTATTAAAATAAAACCAACGAATCAAATGATTAAAAGCTGTAGGTTACGGACAACCTGCCGTTGATCCCAGGCTCGGACTGCCAGTAGATATAATTGCCGTAACCGGATCCTGAGTATAAATACTCGTCGAGCAGGTTGTTTACATTTAACCGGATATTCAGGTGATTGCTTTGCCAGGAAATCCCGCCATCCAGTCTGAAATAATCCGGAAGCACGGTCTCATTATCAGCGCCCCAGTTCCAGGAAGAACGGTCGGCCTGATACTGGTAGCCAAGGGAGACCGCAAAACCTTTTAATGCTGAGATTTCAGGCAGGCTGTAGCTGAACCAGCCGTTGGTGATATGCCGGGCATGACCCGCTACACGGGTTCCAATATTTTCGGAATTGGTGTCTTCCGTAATCCGCACGTCTGTATTGGCATAGTTGAATACGGCGTTTAACGACGGTGTTATCTTACCCTGTAAATCAAACTCCAAGCCTTCAGATTGCACTTCTCCTAACTGTACGGAGAAGTTGATATTTTCCGGATCAGCTACCAGGATGTTTTCCTTATTGATCCGGTAAACACTTAGGGAAGTCTGGAGGCGGTTATCGAACCAGGATTTTTTTAACCCGGCTTCCAGTGTAATTCCCTCCTGTGGATCAAAGGTTTCCCCCAGGGCGCTCAACCCGGTTTGGGGCAGGAATGACTGGTCATAAAGGCCGTATACCGCAAGGGTAGGGAGCGCATCGATACTAATCCCGATTCGGGGTGTAAATTTAGTGGCATCAGCCTCGCTTCCGTAGGCAAAAAGGTTGGCGTCGGTATATCTGCCGGCGAGGGTGAGACGCGCCTTATCATCAAAAAAACCGATCTCGTCCTGGAGGTAGTACCCGCGTGAATTGATCCCCTGGTTACCACCTACTCCCCTGGTTTTGATCCCCTCCGTCCGGTCAACCACAGGCATGATGGCGTTGCCGTATTGTGGATCAAAAATATTGAAGGGGGCCGAGAGGTCGTCAATAGCGCCCCCCTGGACCCAGTCTGCCCAGTATTCCCGCTGGTTGTAATCAAAACCGGCCAGGATGGTATGGCTTATGCCGGCGGTATTTACCCTGCCGTTCAGGAATATCTGCCCGATATTCGAGATGCCGAGCGCATCCCAGATAGATACCCCTCTGATAATGTCGCCGTTCTCTTCAACTGAGACCGGCCAGGGAGAGAAGCCTACCTGATCATAGCGGATGTAGGCATGCTGCGCATGCACCTCCCAGTCAGGAGTAAATGAATGTGTAAAATGTGTGGTCACCCCTATTTCCTCTATCTCGGTATCCGGGTAGTTGCTGTCTATGGCCGTGAAGTCCTGGTCCAGGCCTCCGAATCCTACGGACACCGGTGCAAAAACGTAAGCGGCACCAATTGGCAGCTGTGCCTCCTGATAGGTGAATTCTGTGGTCACGGAGGTACGGTCATCAAATTCATAGGTAACCGAAGGGACCAGGGAAACGCGGCTTGACTCCTCGAAATCGCGGTGAGATTCCTGGCTTTGCACCATGGCATTAAGGCGGTATTGAAGCCTCCCGTCGCCCGTATGGCTGCCAATATCCACCGTGCCACGGTAGGTATTGTAATTACCTGTAGCAACAGATACTTCGGCAAAAGTCTTTTGTATTGGTTTTTTGGTGACCACATTGTAGAATCCTCCTGGCTCCCCTGCCGCAAGCATAAACCCTGCCGGCCCCTTTACGAATTCTATCCGTTCTACCATACTGACATCCTCTGCGAGGGGGCCCCAACTCATCTGCAGGTTCATCCCGTTGCGGAAAGCCGGAATCCGGAATCCCCGCATGTTAACCCTGGCAAAATGACCCCAGTGCTCTATCATTTGGGCCCCGCTTACATTCCGCGCAATGTTTTCCATCATGCTGAAGGCCTGCTGGTCGCGTATTAACTCGCCGCTGACCACCTGAATGTTCTGGGGAAGCTGCATAAGCTGTGTTTTCAATCGCAGACTGGTGGAGGGTTCTCTGGTACTATAATCGTTTCTGCTACCTTCAACCACCACTTCACTGAGCTGTTCCTGCTGTTCCCTTAAAAAAATGCGCGGCATAGCCATTATTTTTCCGGCCCGTACCCTTAGCTGTGTTTCGTATGGTGTATAGCCTATGGAAGAACAGCGTAGTACATAACTGCCCTCGGGAACATTGACAAGCTCAAAATCCCCATTATTGTCAGAAGTAGTACCCTTGGAAGTCCCCAGTAGGACAATGTTGGCGTTGGCCAGCTCCTGGTTATTGGAAGCTATGACTTTCCCTTTTATACCCCCTTCCTGGGAATAGCCCCAGAAAGTCAACAGCAGGGAAAACAACAAAAGCGTATTATTTTTCATGGTTTACTTGCTATTTATATTTAGTCTAAATAAGTTTGAGCAAATTTAGCTGTGTCCTGATGCATATCTATGACGTGAGGTGAAAAAAAAAAGACGTGAAATAAAGGAAGCGCTGATCCTGGGCCAGCATAGCGCCGGAGGTTCCTGGGTGAAAAGCCTGAGTGGGGGCGGTAAGCCGGAGGCTGATCAGGGCATGCTCTGTAAGCGTTATGGCATATGTCCGGTTTTCGGACAGGGGGAGATCATTCATTTTCAATGGCTGGATATGGAAATGATCATAAGCAGCCTTCGGCTGCGGCAGGATATCGTTTTGCAACATACGCTGGAAGAGGAATGTCTGCAGTTGTCGTTCCTTGTGGAAGGGCAAAAGGTAATCTCAGCTGAAGGGGCAACCGAACTAGTACAGCAACGGGGCGAGGCCTATCTGGCCGGGTTAAGTGGCTTTCGTGGAGTGGTACGCCTACTGGGGGAACACCCTTTTAAGGAAATCAAAATAAGGATTGGCTCCGCTGAGTTGGAAAGACAGAATTTTGCGTTTTACCTTTATCCGGATAAACTTAGTGAACAGAAGCAGATCCGGCCTATAACCCCTGAGTTGTTCGCCATCCTGGTTGATCTTGAGCGCCGCGACCTGAGTACTCCGGTGCAATGGATTTACCTGCAAGCCAAGGTTCTGGAGCTTCTGGCACTGCAATTGGAAAATTACAGGAAAGAAATCCCTGAATCCAGGTCGGACTATGGAAGTGTAGACCTGCGGAAACTATATCAGGTACGTAAAAGAATTACAAATCATCTGGATATTAATTTCTCACTTGCCCGGCTCGCCAGGGAAGCTGGTATTAATGCCAGTGTCCTTAACGAAGAGTTTATCAAGGTCTTCGGATTGTCTGTCCATGAATTTGGAATTAAGGAGAAAATGGCAAGGGCCCGGCAACTGCTGGCCCATTCAGATCAGTTGGTATACCAGATCGCCGAAGCAGTGGGATACAAGAACGCCACGCATTTTTCCGCAGCCTTCAAAAGAAATTTCGGTAAAACACCCAAGCAATATCGTAATTCCACATGATTGTGAGACAATTTGCCTCTTTCCGGAGTGGTAAATGCTGTTCCGGGATTCCCCAAACTTTTGTTAAGAAACGCTCCGGGAACAGGAAATTCGTAATTTTGCGGCTTCAATGAAGCCCAGTTTACGTCATATAGTTGCCATCTCCCTCTCTGCACTCGTGCTGTTGTCTACCCTGTCCTTTTCGGTAGACATGCATTACTGCGGAAAAAAGCTGGTGGCCATAGCCTTGAACAACAAGGCGCAGGGTTGCGGGATGGCAATGGCATCTGAAAAGCCTTTCTCTTCCGGCGACCAAATTGGTATGCCCTGCTGCGAAGATGTAATGCTGACATATGAAGGGCAGGAAGATCTGCATCAATCCGGACATGAGATATCTTTTGAGAAGATTTTTGCCACACATGTGGTTGGCTTCTTCAACTTTGTGCCGCGGCTTGAAAGTATAAATCGAATATTTCATTTCCGGGAGTATTCACCTCCCTTGCTTATCCGCGATATTCCCTTATTTAACCAGACTTTCCTGATTTGATTTATGGTGGTTGGTATCATACCAAACTCACTCACCTTAAATCAAAAACTCATGAGATACAGTTTATTAATAGCCCTCTTCGGGGCTGTGCTTAATGGGATTGCCCAGGGTCCGCCCATAACGGCAGATAACCCGATTATGCTTGGGGGAAACAGTTTTACTGCCAAAACCCTGGTTGAAATACGGAATACAGGGCGCGGGACATCGGTGTATATTCCCGCTGTTTTGCAATACCTTCCCTCCGCTAACTCCCTTGTTGGAATCAGCCTTCCTTATCTTTCCTACGATCTGGGAGAGAATCTTAATGGCAACGGAATGGCGGATATTAAATTACTTGGGAAGTACCAGTTTCTTAGGCGTGACGGGATGGGCAAAACCTTCAGGATGGTAGCAAAGACCGTGCAAAGTCTGCCCACAGGTGATAAAATTGACCTCATGGGATTAAGCACCGGGTTATATGAAGGGTATTACGGAGTGATCGCTGGTTATGAAACCCTGAAATTGGGCATCTCCAGTGAACTGGGCTATAATTGGATGCCGGACGGGACTATGGACGAATTCCGCGCCAAACTCGGGTTTGGCCTGCCCCTCCTTAAACCGCAGTATCCAAACAAGCAGATAAACCTTTATTTCGAATATACAAGCGCCTGGCTAACCGATCGCGATTGGTATCAGCTGTTATTTGCCCAGGGCGTGCAATATGCGGCCAAGGCTGTGACTTTAGACCTGGCCGTGGAATTACCCTTAATACAACAATTTCCGGAAAGCCGGGGCCTTAATTACAGCGTATTCTTTGGGACGCGCTATACATTTTAGAATTAAGTAAGAAAAATATTATTAAATTCCCCGGTAAAAAGGGGAGCAACTCATAAACCATGAAAAATATAATTATCCTTTTCGTTATGGTTCTTACAGGGACCACAAGTATTTATTCCCAGCAATCCTACGATAAGTTTGAAGTCCAGGTTGATGGCCTGGGATGTCCTTTCTGCGCCTATGGCCTGGAAAAGAAATTCAAGGAGTTTAAAGGGATCCGGGAAGTTAAAATCGATATAGAAACCGGCCAGTTCAGTTTTGCATATCCTACGGATAAGGCCCTGGCCCTCAAAGCAGTTGAAGACCAGGTTAAAAAAGCCGGTTATACGCCTATAGCAGCCAGCGTGACCCGTGCGGATGGAAGTATGGAAGCCAAACATGAGAGCGCCAAAACATCTGTTGACGGTGCACGCAAAAAGATAGCGACTACAAAGGTTTCCGGAAACTGCGAAATGTGTAAAGCACGGATTGAAACAACTGCCATGGAACAAAATGGAGTATTTAATGCCTCCTGGGATAAAAACACCAAAATTCTTGAACTGGAATACGACCAGAACACGACTTCTCCGGAAGCGGTAGAGAAGGCTATCGCCAGGATAGGACATGATACCGAGCACCACAGGGCTCATAAAGAGGCTTATGACAACCTCCCTGGCTGTTGTCATTATGAACGTATAGAACCCGTTCAGAAATAAAAACTTATTAATGTCAGTCCCGGGGGGATCGTGTTCCGGATCCTGCCGTCTTTTAAAATATTCAGAGCTAATGAGAATTACCATTATAATTTTTCTGCTTGTCATCTTTGGCAGCTGCGGTGGAAGTCAGGAAGAAACTACCTGGCAACTGATTAAGTCGATCCCCCTGGATTCGGTTAACCCCATAGGGCTTACTTTTACTCAGGAGGGGCTTTGGCTTAGCGACGGGGACAGGAACCGACTGGTTTTGGTGGATCCTGACGGGAAAATCATAAGGACGATAGACTCCCTGCAAAGGCCTATGCACATCGCGAGCGCTGGGAATACCCTTTACGTACCCCTGTACGGGAATGACCAGATAGCGAGAATAACAGCAAAGGCCATCCTGGCTCTGCCCTTAAAGGACTCCCTGGATGCTCCTGCCAGTATATCGGTTTTTGGTAAGGAAACAGCCATTGCCGACTTTTACAATCACCGCATCCTCTATAGTAAGGATGGGGAAACTTATTTGTCTATAGGGTCCGAGGGTAAGGAAGAAGGACAATTTAATTACCCCACGGATGTACAAATCACCCGGGATCTCATTTGGGTGGCCGATGCCTATAACAACCGTATTCAAGCATTTACCAAGGACGGCCTCTTTGAAAAAAGCATAGGGGCGGACCAGAAGATGAATGCCGCCACCGGGATTTTTGTTTCCGATGAGGAACTTTTTGTTACAGACTTTGAAAACAACCGGATACTTATCTTCGAACATAGCGGGAAATTAAAACAAATCTTTTCCCAGGGCGTTGAAAAGCCCACGGATGTATTGATGACTGGAGACAATTTATATATCGCAAATTACCGCAATGGCAGCCTGCAGTTGCTGGGGCGCAGACTAAAATCTTAAGCTATTCTTCTGTAATCCGTTATGCCAAGGGAGTTGATTAACACATCCCTCATTGCCCATGAGGCAGAGGTTGCGGTTTTCTCCCCGGGGATAGGGAATTTTTCGTAATTTTATGGATAGATGAAAGATGTACTTCAGCATATCCTGGCCAGTATACTGTCTTTCCTGATCTTATTTTCCACCCTCTCCCTGAGCGTCGATATGCACTTCTGCGGGGATCATCTGGTGGATTTCAGTATAAGCAGGAAAGCGGCCACATGTGGTATGGAAACAGCTTCTTCCGGAGTTTCGGGAGAATGTATTATGGCCTCCATGCAATGCTGTACGGATTTTGCAATAGTCTTTCAGGCTCAGGAGGAACTTCAAATTCAATCAATCGAGTATTCATTTTTTTCCAAAATTCATCTTACCGGTATTGCTCCTCCTGATATTCAGAAAACAACATATCATGCCCCCCCCGCGTCCCATCCGCTGCTGTGCGCGGGGTGGGGGGCCCCGCCGCGGGGGGGCCGGGGGCACCTGCGGCGGGGGGGCGTCCTGGGGT
>CAYSVQ010000087.1:0-3103 GCA_964434565.1 uncultured Flavobacteriaceae bacterium
TGGCATCCTGGATAAAGAAAATCGGCATGTTATTCCCTACCAGGTCCCAGGTTCCTTCTTCCGTATAGAATTTTACGGCAAACCCGCGAACATCCCTAGCGAGATCCGTTGAACCCTTGGATCCGGCTACGGTGGAAAAACGAACAAAAACCGGGGTCTCGCGGGTTGTATCGGTTAAAATCCCGGCCTTTGAATAGCGCTCCATGCTCTCGTACAGTTCAAAAACACCATGTGCCCCGCTGCCCCGGGCATGAACGATCCTTTCCGGGATGCGCTCATGGTCAAAACTGGATATTTTTTCCCTTAGCATGAAATCTTCAAGAAGCGTTGCACCCCTTGGTCCCGCTTTAAGGGAATTGTTAGTATCGTTTACCTTAAGCCCCTGTCGGGTGGTAAGGGCTTTCCCTTCAGGGTCCATGCGGTATTGTTCCAACTGTTCGGATTTTGCCGATTTGTTTTTCTTATTGGCCATGTCTAATTAATTGTGATTTGTAAATAGTAAAATGATGTTTAAAGCTAGTATGGATTTCGGGCTTTCCATGACGCTATTAAGCTATTAATTGCCTTTATCTGATGATGCCGTCAATTAATGGCCGGTCGCAATAATAAAAAGGGGGAACGGCCCTGATAGTTTTGATGCCGTGTTATTCAGCAACCCTGGAAGGACATACATGATCGTTGGTTGAAGAGTCTGAAAGCTTGCACTTTCATGGATCCGGGTACCGGATACCAGAGTGCGGTGAGAGGAGCACCTGTAGGTATATTTGGGCAAAATTATGTTCATCCGGAATATTACGGTAGCCCTGAAAGAAATTTTCAGGGGGCGGACCAATTTGGGATTGTCATCCCCTCCGAAAAAGCAGCTCCAAATGAGTGTCTGCTTCTCGTGGAAAAGTGTTTCCTGTACGCGCCGACTTTCCTTACTGGCAGGGTTGTAAATGAAAAGCTTAGCTGGTTCATCATTTCCGATCAGCTTTTCTTTTATTTATTCCACCCCTGATATCCCGGGCCCAGGAAAGTCTTAAGACTTTAATCTGCCCTGATGACGGATAATTATTCACTTGTTGCCGATTTCTGCGGGCATCCGGAATTTTATGATCAGGGCGGAAATAAGGGTAAGGCCGCCTATAAGCAAAATGGCGTATTCAATTCCAAAAAAATCGGCGACAGATTTAAAATGTAAGTACCCTGTCACTTTCCATTATACGTTTCGCAAGTTCGGCCATGGTACTGATTTCGGCCTTGTCCATAAGGGGAATTGTTTTCAGGCCCCTAGCCTCCAGGCAACTTCCGCAAAGCAGTAGCTGCGTACCTTTGTTAGTCGCAAGTTTTATCATACGCTCAATGTTGTAATATCCATTTGGTGTAAGCTGGTTCGGGATGACACAATTGACCCCGTCGGCCAGCAAAAAAATACAAACCTCCGCATCGGCATAGTCTTTATTTATCTGGTTGGCAATCCGTAATGCGTTATAGGCCTTTTCTGTCCCGTACGGGGCATCGTTTATGATGATTAACGTTTTCATTTACCTGTGTCTATATGGGTTGTTGTTAATTAAAAGGCAATTAAACCGGAATCAATCGAAGACTTAATCGCTTATGTTTTTTCAAGCATGTTAAGCCTTAGCCCAAAAATTACCAATATGGCCCCCAGAACATAGTATGGGAGATGTAAGTGTGGGGTGTAGAAATCCTTGTTTAAAATGAGTTCGGCAGTCAGCCAGATCAGGAGTACCACCCCCTGGAGGATAATCCAAACAGGGTACTTTTTTGCTTTTTTGATTGTCAGCAAGGCGACGACCATACTGGATATTCCGCTTGTCAGCAATAGTATAATCCCCGGAATCAAATAGTTCCTGAAGGGGGTGCCGTTTAACAGCTCAACAGGCATTTGCAAGGACTCACCAGAAGGATCTGAAATGAGCAGGTAACTGCCGGTCAAGGCTGTTATTCCTAAAAAGGATAGCAACCCTAATACCGACGCCAGAAGTGTTTTCTTCATGATTGCATTAAATATTTAGTCCAAATACTGCGATTTGGTTAAGGCATACTTTTTAACCAGGAATCAATATTCGTAGATATCCTTTTCTGAAGAGCAGACCTGGCTGGTTACCTTAGCCATAACGCCAAACTCCGCAACAAAGGCGAAAGGCTCCCAACTTACATACGCTTTTTTACCTGTCAGTGGTTGGGCGATGATCACTTGAAAAGCTTTACAATTCCTACCCCCACTGAGAAATAATTCAAATCAACATCAGTAGTTTCCGATCCAATTTCCAGCTCCCTTGAAAGAGCCCGATAGCCCAGTTGCGGTCTCAAATTCCAGTTGTTTCCAAGATCCAACTGAATTCCTGTTCCAATTTCCCAACCCAGTCCGTGGCCCGAATCAGCGGTGATATCTCCCGCCGAATTCTCAACTTCGATGTGATTATAAATTCCGCCGGCCTTCAGAAGATAGGAAACGGATGAATTGCCGATTGGATGTACAAACAGAAACCCAAAAGTATAACCGGTTTCCTCAAAATCAGTATCCCCCATTCCCGCAAAAGAGGAATTATCGGAACTAAACTTGTTCCAACCCCAGCCTGCATAGGCTCCCAGGTGTTCCATAAAATTGTAGCCCACTATCAACTCTGCACCGAAGCCGGTTTTAATTTCTGCATCTGCCAAATCTTTTGTGGGAAGGTTAATACCCGGACGTAATTCAACAAACCAGTGGTCCTGAGCATTGCCTGTTTGAATAGCAATAACAAATAAGAAAGCTGCAATCAGTACTTTTGAAGTTTTCATAGAAGTAGAAAGTTTAGACATTTGCAACAAAGTTATCATTGACAGGCGGCCTCAGGATGATTTATATCAGCCCGGATACTATTGCATGATATTCATCATAAAGATGGAATTTGGTTATGTATCAAATTCTGAAGAGCAAGGGTAAACGAAGGGACGCCACCTAAAGGCACAACTATTTCCCATGGGTAACTCATGCTACCTGAAGCTAGTCCCAGACGGGATGATTATTATTTGAACAGGCTTCCAATATTTCCTGGTGTTTGCTGATTATCAGGAGATTTGCCACTGGTTTCCCACGCCATAAAATTTAGTG
>CAYSVQ010000088.1:0-15837 GCA_964434565.1 uncultured Flavobacteriaceae bacterium
TTCTGGACCCGGAGCAGAATAATGAGTTTTACGATAATTTCCTTGAAATGGGCTACGACCTTTCAAAAGTTATGTTTATAGCCACTGCCAATAACCTTTCCGGGATACAACCCGCCCTTCTGGACAGGATGGAAATTATAAATGTAACCGGATATACCATTGAGGAAAAGGTGGAGATCGCTAAAAGGCACCTGCTGCCCAAACAGCTGAAGGAACATGGCTTGTCTACCACGGACCTGAAAATAGGGAAGAAACAGTTGGAGAAAATAGTTGAAGGCTACACCCGGGAGTCTGGGGTAAGGGCCCTTGAAAAACAAGTGGCCAAAATGGTGCGCTATGCGGCAAAATCAATAGCTATAGAAGAAGCGTATAATATAAAGGTTACCGACCAAAAAATAGAAGAGGTGCTGGGGCCACCGCGCATGGAACGAGATAAATACGAGAACAATGAAGTTGCCGGGGTGGTTACGGGGCTGGCCTGGACAAGCGTTGGCGGTGATATCCTTTTTATCGAATCAATACTTTCCAAAGGAAAGGGAAACCTCAATATTACAGGAAATTTGGGCAAGGTGATGAAGGAATCTGCCACAATTGCCCTGGAATACATTAAATCCAATGCAGATCGCTTTGGAATCGACATAGAGGTTTTCGACAAGTATAACGTGCATATACACGTACCTGAAGGGGCCACTCCCAAAGATGGGCCCAGTGCCGGGATTACCATGCTTACTTCCCTGGTATCCCTGTTTACACAGAGGAAGATCAAGAAAAGTGTCGCCATGACAGGGGAGATAACCCTAAGGGGTAAAGTACTACCCGTAGGCGGTATCAAGGAAAAGATCCTGGCGGCCAAACGAGCCAGGATAAAGGAGATAATCCTTTCAGAAGACAACAGGAAGGATATCCTGGAAATTAAGGAGGAATACCTTAAAGGCCTTACTTTCCACTATGTAAGTGAAATGAGCGAGGTAATAGATCTGGCAATCACTGCGGAGAAAGTGAAATATGCCAAAGAACTGTAATGATCTTATTTCACGTTATGGAAGCCATCTATGCCGGTCTGTGGCAACGTAATTTTATAGCCTCCTTTCTCGGCCATCCATCTTTTCTGGCTATTTTTAGCGGATGGAAAAAATCACCATAGCTATAGACGGTTATTCCAGCACAGGCAAGAGTACCCTCGCCAGGCAGCTCGCCGGTGAGCTCGGTTATTTGTACGTGGATACCGGGGCCATGTACAGGGCGGTTACCCTGTTTGCCCTGCAAAATGGCCTGATCAGCCAGGGCAAGGTAAAGGCCAATGTACTTGTAAAATTACTCCCAGGGATAGAACTCAGGTTCAAATTAAACAAAGAAACGGGGAATTCGGATATGTATCTGAACGGGGAGAATGTTGAAATGGAGATAAGGAGCCTGGAGGTTTCCAATTATGTAAGCAAGGTAGCTGCAATTGCCGAAGTGCGGTACAAACTGGTGGAAATTCAGAGGAAAATGGGGAAGGAGAAAGGGATTGTAATGGATGGCAGGGACATAGGTACCGTGGTCTTCCCGGATGCCGAACTGAAGGTTTTCATGACCGCCGCTCCGGATATAAGGGCTAACCGCAGGTACCGCGAACTTTTGGAGCGGGGGGAAAAGGTTACCTATAAAGATGTTCTGCGAAATGTGCAGGACCGCGATTATATAGACACACACAGGGAATTTTCACCGCTTACCAAAGCCGATGACGCCATTGAATTCGACAATGGGGACATGGGGCTCAAAGAGCAGTTTGAACGGATTCACAGTTTTGCCCGCCGAATTATAGAACAACAAAAAAAAGGCAGCTGACTGCCTTTTTCCGATGATTGTTTCGCGATAATTTTTATTCTTTAGGAATTACCAGAACCTGGTCAGGATAAATAACATCGGGGTTGTTAAGAATGTTGGTGTTGGCCGAAAAAATCTGCTTGTATTTCATGGCGTCTCCATAATAATGCTTGGCAATTTTACTTAGCGATTCTCCGCTTTTTACAACATGGCGGTGGTATACCGATTCGTCTTCCACCTTTATATCAGCCTTGATATCGGCTGGCTTTTGACCGCCAATTTGCTTAATCTTATCCCATAAAAGATCCTTTTCGTACTGGGTTTTGGTTTTGCCCTTTATACTGAGCACCCCATTTTCCTCTTTAACATCCCCGTCTTTAACACCAAGTTGTTCACCCAGTTGCAAAACGGGTTGATATTTGTTTTTAACACTCATGATTGTTCCCTTTAGAAGTTAATTATTGAAGTACGTTAAGATACAAATTTATGGCAGATATTGCCAAAGACTGGGTTCAATATTCCGGTAGAAATAGCTGCTGAATATGTTTGTAAAACCGGCAATTAATTGTATTTTTGCACACCTTTTTAACAAAGAATCGGGAAGAGAAGGTAAGGAAATCAAAAAAAATTCAAATAACAACTTCCGCAATTATTGTAATACTCCCGTAACGTTGTGGAATACAAATTGAATCAGCAAAATGGCTGAAGAGAAAACAACAACTGTCTCAGAGGAGACTAACGAAGTACAAAAGGAATCACAGAAGCAGACTGCCGTTGAGAATCCGGGGGATTTTCTAAAGAATTTCGACTGGGATAAGTATGAAGAAGGAATAGAGCGGGTAGACGAATCCAAATTGGAGGAGTTTGAGAAACTCGTGGAGGCAAACTTTGTGGATACAGCCGACGAGGAGGTTGTGGAAGGAACTGTAACGCATATTACAGACCGGGAAGCTATTATTGATATCAATGCTAAATCCGAAGGCGTCATTTCGCTGAACGAGTTTAGATATAACCCTGAGCTGAAGGTTGGGGATAAGGTTGAAGTGCTTATTGATATCCGCGAGGATAAAAGCGGGCAACTGGTGCTTTCGCACAGGAAGGCAAGGACTATCAAGGCCTGGGAGCGGGTAAATGAAGCCCATGATAAGGAAGAGGTGGTAACCGGCTATGTGAAATGCAGGACCAAAGGAGGAATGATTGTCGATGTTTTTGGGATCGAGGCATTCCTACCCGGTTCGCAGATCGATGTGAAGCCCATAAGAGATTACGACCAGTATGTAGGTAAGACCATGGAATTCAAGGTGGTTAAGATCAACCAGGAATTCAAGAATGTAGTGGTATCGCATAAGGCACTTATTGAAGCCGATATTGAGGAACAGAAGAAGGAGATCATCAGCCAGCTCGAGAAAGGGCAGGTACTGGAAGGGGTGGTAAAAAATATCACCTCCTACGGAGTCTTTATCGACCTAGGCGGTGTCGACGGCCTGGTACACATAACAGACCTGTCCTGGAGCAGGATTAACCACCCAAATGAAGTGGTCGACCTCGATCAGAAACTGAACGTGGTGATTCTGGATTTCGACGACAACAAATCAAGGATCCAATTGGGTCTGAAGCAACTTGAGAAGCATCCGTGGGATGCGCTGGGCGACGAGATCAAGGTTGGAGACAAGGTTAAGGGCAAAGTGGTGGTCATTGCAGACTATGGTGCTTTTCTTGAAGTTGCCGAAGGGGTGGAAGGACTTATCCACGTTTCGGAGATGTCATGGTCTACTCACCTTCGTTCCGCACAGGATTTTGTGAAAGTCGGCGATGAGCTGGAAGCAGTGGTGCTGACCCTTGACCGGGAAGACCGCAAAATGTCGTTGGGGATCAAGCAACTTAGTCCGGACCCATGGACTGATATTACTTCCAAGTACCCTGTAAGCTCCAGGCATAAGGGAATTGTAAGGAACTTTACCAATTTCGGGGTCTTTGTGGAACTCGAAGAAGGAATAGACGGGCTGATCTATATTTCCGACCTTTCATGGACCAGAAAAATCAAACATCCGTCAGAATTTGTCGCAGTGGGCGACGTTCTGGAAGTTGAGGTGCTTGAGCTGGATGTTGAAGGCAGGAAACTCAGCCTTGGTCATAAGCAGACCACAGAAAATCCATGGGATAAATATGAGGAAGAATATGGCCTGGGAACCGAGCATGAAGCTTCTATTACGGAGATCGTAGACAAAGGGGCTATCATTGAGTTCAATGAGGATATCACCGCCTTCGTGCCACAGAGGCATATGGAAAAGGAAGACGGTAAAAAACTGGCTAAAGGGGAGACTGCCCAATTCAAGATCATTGAGTTCAACAAAGAATTCAAACGGGTTGTAGCCAGTCATACAGCCATCTTCAAGGAAGAGGAACAACGCAATGTAAGGGCTGCCAAGAAAAAGGCGGCTACCGCAGCAGACGAAGCAAAACCTACCCTGGGTGATGCAAATGAGCAATTACAGGCGTTAAAGGATAAGATGGAAGCTGGCAAGAATAAAAAGTAAGTTTCCAAATTAAGTGTTTATCCGTTGCTATGCGGACATTTTACAACCCCGACCAACGCGTCGGGGTTGTTTGTTTTTGCGCTATCTGGGATAGTGCAGGGAGTTGAAGCAACATTAGGCAGAAATCCCTATTTTTGTCAGACAATTGCGATGGATTATAATCCCATGAGTAAAAAAGTACTGCTTACTTCCAAAGAGATCCACATTATCCTCCATCGCCTGGCTTGCCAACTTTTGGAAAATCACCTGGATTTTAAGGAAACCGCACTCATCGGGATACAGCCCAGGGGTATTTTTCTGGCCCGGAGACTTAGCAGCATTTTAAAGGATGCTTACAACGTAAAGCATATCGACCTCGGTTACCTCGACATTACGTTTTTCCGTGACGATTTCCGCAGGGGCGACAAGACCCTGGAGGCAAGCAGCACAAAAATGGATTTTCTGGTAGAAGGCAGGAAGGTTGTTTTAATAGATGATGTGCTCTATACCGGGCGCAGCATCAGGGCCGCCCTTACGGCCATACAGTCGTTCGGGAGGCCAAGTGAAATTGAATTACTGACCCTAATAGACCGCAGGTTTAGCAGGCACCTCCCCATACAGCCCAATTACAGGGGGCGTCAGGTTGATGCCATTAATGAAGAGAAAGTACTGGTTCATTGGGAGGAAAATAATGGAGAGGATGTCATTTACCTGGTAAACAAATAAGCATGAGTTCGTTGAGCGTACAACATCTGTTGGGAATCAAGTATCTGAATGAAGAGGACATACAGCTCATTTTTGAAACCGCAGACCATTTTAAGGAGGTTATCAACCGCTCCATCAAGAAAGTACCTTCCTTACGGGATATCACAATTGCCAATGTTTTTTTCGAGAACAGTACCCGTACAAGGCTGTCTTTTGAACTCGCCGAAAAACGGCTTTCGGCAGACATAGTGAATTTCTCGTCAGCACAGTCTTCCGTTAAAAAAGGGGAAACTCTTATAGATACGATCAACAATATCCTTTCTATGAAAGTGGATATGGTGGTGATGAGGCACCCCAACCCGGGTGCCGGGGTATTTCTGGCCAGGCATGTAAAAGCCGCCATCATTAATGCCGGTGACGGTGCCCATGAACACCCTACCCAGGCCCTGCTCGATTCCTATTCGATTCGCGAAAAGCTGGGCGATGTGGCAGGAAAGAACGTTGTGATAGTAGGTGATATCCTGCATTCCAGGGTTGCCCTTTCCAATATTTTCGCCCTGCGCCTGCAGGGTGCAAATATAAAGGTGTGCGGCCCCAGAACCCTGCTGCCAAAACATATTGAATCCCTGGGCATTGAGGTGGAGACCGACCTGAGGAAGGCCCTTAACTGGTGTGATGTTGCCAATATGCTCCGGATTCAGAATGAGCGGATGGACATGAGTTATTTCCCCACCACCCGCGAATACACCCAACAATTTGGGATCAACAAGGCCCTTCTCGACAGCCTGGACCGGGAAATTGTGATCATGCACCCCGGACCTATTAACAGGGGGGTGGAAATTACCAGCGATGTTGCCGATTCCAAACAATCCATCATCCTGAACCAGGTAGAAAATGGGGTAGCCATTCGTATGGCTGTTATATATTTATTGGCCTCCAAGATTAAATAGCGCATTATGATCATCGACCAGGAAGGCGGGATCTCTGTTGTTTTCCAGGAAAACACTTCCCTGACCGGATTTCTGAATAATCTTAAAGAAGCCTATCCACGGCTCAGACATGATAATCTCATTATTAACCTGATATCCTTCACGGGGCTTACCCAGGCGGAACTCCTGAAATTTATGGAACTTTCAGACCGCCACAGGGCAAACAACAAGACTTTTGTCCTGGTCACAGACAAATTCAGTTTTGAGGAATTACCCGATGAACTGCTGGTAGTTCCCAGCCTGCAGGAAGCAAAAGACCTGATTGAGATGGAGGAGATAGAACGCGACCTCGATATCTGAATGGGTTTAATTACCGCTAATGATGGTTATAGTAAATCTTCGGCTGTAATTAACAAAATCATATCTGGCAGGAATACAGCTTAGCGGCTTATGTATACTCAGGCTAATAATACTTAAAATGGAATACTTTGGGGGTTAGGCTGAAACTACATATTCTGGGCTGTTATGCTGCCACTCCCAAGACCATGACGCACCCTACGGCCCAGGTCCTGGAAATTAGGAACAAGCAGTTTCTGATTGATTGCGGGGAAGGAACACAGGTTGAGATGCGGCGGAACAAGATCCGTTTCCCCCGCATAGAGCGCATTTTTATTTCCCACCTCCACGGCGACCACTTTTTTGGGCTTCCCGGCCTTGTTTCTTCTTTCAGGCTACTCGGGCGCGAAAAAGAATTGCACATTTACGGACCAAAGGGAATCAGGGAGGCCATCACCCTGTTATTGAAACTCGGTAACAGCTGGACCAATTACCCCCTGATTTTCCACGAACTGAACCGCCGGGAACCTGAACTGATATTTGAGGATGAGCATGTTGAAATACATACCATCCCCCTTAAGCACCGTATCTATACCAATGGCTTTTTATTCAGGGAGAAACCCGGTGCGCGCAAACTTAATCTTAAGGCAGCGGGGAAGTACGGGGTAGATAAAGCCTTTTTTAATAAGATCAAACAGGGTGCCGATTTTATACTGGAAGACGGACGGGTGATTAACAATAGTGAACTCACTTTCGACCCCCTGCCGCCAATGACCTATGCATATTGTAGTGACACCTCCTATCATCCGGATATGATTCCCCAGATCCGAAAGGCAGATGTACTTTACCATGAGGCAACCTTCCTGGAATCGGAAGCGGGTATAGCTGCCAGTACAGGGCATTCTACCGCGAAGGAAGCCGCAACCATCGCCAGGAACGCAGAGGTTGGGCACCTTATTCTTGGTCATTATTCCACCCGATACCGGTCTACCGAACTGTTCAGGGTGGAGGCGGCATCTATCTTTCCAAAAGTTATTCTGGCACGGGAAGGTGAGGTTTTGGAATTTTAAACGGCTCAGGAAATGCCTTACCATAATCGGCCTGCCGATGAACTATACACAATGAGAGCTAATTAATTTGCAGGCAACCCTTTCTTCTTCCTTTTCTTTTACTGAACTTTGCTTATCTTGTTTTTTTTACCGCATGCAAAAAGACCTGGGATCATATAGGAAATCGTACGAAAAAAACGGCCTCAGGGAGGCCGATATGTCGGCCAACCCAATGGAAGTATTCCAGAAATGGTTTCATGAGGTGGAGGCAACCGAAGGAATAGATGAACCAAATGCCATGACCATTGCTACAGCCGGTCTTGATGGCTTTCCAAAATGCAGGGTGGTATTGCTTAAAAAGTTCACCTTTGAGGGATTTGTTTTTTTCACTAATTATGAAAGCGAGAAAGGCAGGGCTATAGCTGCCGATCGCCGGGTGTGCCTTTCTTTTTTCTGGTCACATCTGGAACGCCAGGTAATTATTAAAGGAGAGGCTGAAAAGATTGCGGAAAACCTGTCTGACGGTTATTTTGAATCAAGGCCCGATGGGAGTAAACTCGGGGCAATTGTATCGAAACAAAGCAGTGTGGTCCCTTCCCGTGAATTTTTGGAAGAACAATTGAAGGAACTCGAAAAAACCTACAGCAATAAAGAAATACCCCGACCAGATTACTGGGGAGGCTACCTGGTAAGGCCCGTTGACATAGAGTTCTGGCAGGGCCGCCCGAACCGGTTGCACGACAGGATCCGCTATAGCCTGCAGGAGGATTTCGATTGGAAAATGGAACGCCTCGCACCTTAGGCACCCTGTAATCGTTTTGTAAATTTTATCCGCCCCAGGGATAACAAATAAGAACATAAAGAAAATGAAACAACTGATATTGGTAAGACATGGTAAATCTTCATGGGATTATAATGTAGATGACAAAGACAGGCCGTTACAGGAACGGGGAATAGTCGACGGGCACCTGGTAGCAGCTGCATTTAAGGGCACAGATACGGCTATTGACGCCATATTTTCCAGCCCTGCCAATAGGGCACTGCATACCTGTGTCATTTTTATGAGGGAGTTGAAATTTCCTTTCAGGAAATTCGAACTAAGTAACGAGCTCTATGAATTTTCGGGCCAGGGCGTAATGGATTTTGTGAAAGGGCTTGATGATTCCCTGCAAAGTGTAATGATCTTCGGGCATAACAATGCATTTACCAATGTGGCCAATTACTTTGGAAATAAGACCATAGATAATGTTCCCACAACAGGACTTGTACACCTGACATTCAAAACTGATTCCTGGGCCGGCCTTACAGACGGAACAACTGCCCGTCAGATTTTCCCAAAACAGCTTAAATAATGATCCAAACCAAAAATCAATATATTAATAGGGAGATCAGCTGGCTGCGATTTAATGAACGTGTTTTGCAGGAAAGCGCAGACAAGAATGTCCCCGTGATCGAAAGGCTCCGGTTTTTGGGTATTTTTTCCAACAACCTCGACGAATTTTTCAAAGTCCGGTATGCTACGGTAAAGCGGATAGCCCAGTCGGGAAGGACCGGGAAAAGTGTGCTGGGCGGGGCCAAAGCAAAAGACCTCCTCGAAGAAATCACGCAGATATGCATCAATCAGCAGGCAAAAAGCCTTGAAATCCTGGGCGATATTGAAAAGGAGCTGGAGACTGAGAATATATACCGGATCGATGAGACCACTGTTACAAAAAAGCACGAGGCTTTTATCCGTAATTACTTCATCCAGAATGTGAGTCCGCAGCTGATGACCATCATCCTGAACGACCTCACGAAGTTTCCCATGCTTAAAGATACGGCGGCATACCTGGCGATCAGGATGGTCCTCGACAGCAGCGACCGCGGCAGGCAAAATGGCGCCAAAAGGGAAAAGCGGTATGCCATGATCGAGATTCCCAAGGGAATCAACCGTTTTGTGGTGCTTCCAAGCGATGGGAAAAAAAATTACATCATGATCCTGGACGACCTGATCCGATATTGCCTAGACAGCATCTTTCCCATGTTCGAGTATAAATCAATATCGGCCCATATGATCAAGATCACCAGGGATGCCGAGCTCGACATAGACAATGATTTAAGCAAAAGTTTTATAGAAAAGATTTCATCGAGCGTTGAACACAGGAAAATCGGAGATCCCGTGAGGTTTGTCTATGACAAGAGTCTCGCTGCTGACACCTTTGAGTTCTTAAAAGAGAAAATGGGGATAGTAGAAACAGACAGCATGATCCCCGGGGGTCGCTACCACAACAGGCGCGATTATATGAGTTTTCCAAGCCTCGGCAGGGAAGACCTGCAATACAAGAAAATTGAGCACCTTCCTGTGAAGGGCCTGAGTCTGGAAGGCAGCTTGCTGGAGGCTATCTCTAAAAAGGACTACCTGCTATACGCCCCTTACCATACTTTTTCCTATGTTATAAAATTCCTGCGGGAAGCGGCCCTGGATCCCAGGGTAAGGAGCATTAAAATAACCGTCTATCGCCTTGCCGACGATTCTCAGGTGGCAGCTTCCCTGATCAATGCAGTTAAAAACGGGAAACAGGTAACCGTACAAATTGAATTGCAGGCGCGTTTTGACGAACAGGCCAATATACAGTATGCCGAGCAATTGCAGGCTGAAGGGGTAAAATTGATTTTTGGCGTCCCCGGCCTGAAAGTGCACAGCAAGATTTGCCTTATAGAAAGACAGGAAGGCGACGGGATTAAGCGGTATGGGTTTGTCAGTACAGGTAATTTCAACGAGGCGACTGCCAAAATCTATACAGACTATACCTTGTTTACTGCCAAGGAGTCTATATTGAAGGAATTGGACAAGGTGTTTGAGTTTTTTGAGACCACTTACAAGATACACAAGTACAAACACCTGATCGTGTCGCCCCATTATACCCGGAAAGTTTTCCAGAAGCTTATCCACAGGGAGATCCAGAATTCTAAGGCAGGTCGGGAGGCATATATCAGGATAAAGATGAACAGTTTTACCTCCTACCAGATGGTTGATGAACTGTACGAAGCGAGCAGGGCAGGGGTAAAGATTCAACTCATTATCCGGGGCATCTGCTGCCTGGTACCCGGTGTGGAGGGGATGAGCGAAAACATCGAGGCAATCAGTGTGGTGGATAAATTCCTGGAGCATCCGAGGTTATTCATCTTTGCAAACAATGGCGATCCCAAGGTGTGCATTTCCTCTGCGGACTGGATGACAAGGAACCTCGATAACCGGGTTGAAGTGGGCTGCTTTATTTACGATGAGGAAATCAAACAGGAACTGATAGATACTTTTGAGATCTCCTGGAGCGATAATGTAAAAGCCAGGGTTTTCAACGGGGAACAAAACAATGAATACCGTAAGGCCGAGGGCCCCAGGCTGCGGTCGCAGTTTGCGATGTACGATTATTACAGGGACAAGTTGAATGAATAATCCATAATCGAGACGGGGGTCATCATAACCGGATATCAGCCGTGGATGGTTTCTTTGTTGCCCAGCCCTTTCATGATTTCGGCCTCAAAGGCAAGCAGTTCCTGCCATTTGCGGTCTACGGCCTGCCGGTTGCCATAGGTTCTTGCAAAGTTCAGGAACATGCTGTAATGTCCGGCTTCACTTATCATAAGCTGATGGTAAAATGATGCCAGGTCTTCGTCTTTGAGCTGCTCTGAAAGCAGCCTGAACCTCTCACAACTCCTGGCTTCAATCAGGGCAGCGATCAATAAGCGATGGACCAGCTGATCTTTTCGACTCCCGCCTTTGGGGAAAAACTTTATCAGCTCTATGACGTATTCGTCTTTGCGGTATTTGCCCAGTGTTTTGCCTCGTGCCAGGATTCTGTCGTGCACCATCTTAAAATGCCCCATCTCCTCCCGCGAAAGCGCAATCATTTCCTTTACAAGTTCCGGGTATTCTGGAAATGTAACGATAAGCGATATAGCGGTACTGGCAGCCTTTTGTTCGCAATAGGCATGGTCTGTAAGGATCTCATCAATGTTCTTTTCCACAATATTGACCCATCTCGGATCGGTAGGCAGTTTCAACCCCAGCATCATCTGTAATTTTTATAAAAATATAAATTATCGGCAGCCGGACAAAGCGCATTGAGGTTCGGTGTGGTATTTTATTGCACTAAATGAATTATAATAACTAGCTTTGTGTACAGGTGATATGTAGCAGACAGGGCGGATTATTTTGATGCCCGTTTATTTTTTATTTTTTTTGAAACATGCAACTCACAGATAGCAGCGACCAACTATTTGAAATATTGGCACATAACCTGGAGGAGGAAACCCTGAACTGGCTCTCTGCACGGCTTGAGACCATAATATCGGAGAAATCCGCAAGGGATTTATATCTCAGCTACACCCTTTTGGGCAATAAGTTTCACCCCGGCCAGCCCGTGAAATTCCCGGAGACTGCTTCGGGGGTGCACGAGTACCTTGTGGCACACGGAGCATCGCTCACTGAGATTTCCAGGGTTTATCTCCTGAGCAGGGTACTTGAGGCAGACAGCAATTATTTTATCCCCAAGGTGGCACAGCTGATTCAGTTGGCAGATACCGGCGAATTAAAGACTTTTCTGCGCTATCTCGTATTATTGCCCCATGCTGAAGCTTTCAGTCAGGTTGCTGTGGAAGCCCTGCGCACCAATATAGCAATTATATTCGATGCCATTTCCCTGGATAACCCTTATCCGGCACGTTACTTCAACGATCAGCAATGGAACCAGATGTATCTCAAGGCGGCGTTTATGCAGCGCGACCTGAGCCGGATCCGGGAAATAGACCGACGGGCTAATAAAGACCTCGCCAGGATCATTTCAGATTATGCGCATGAGCGCTGGGCAGCTTCCCGGGATGTGGATCCCCTGTTCTGGCGTCCTGTTGCCCCATTCGTAGATGGGGTTTTCATTAACGACATAAAGCGGCTGCTTGCAAGTGATAATACGGCAGAGCAACGAGCCGGGGCCCTGTGTTGTTATCATTCAGACAGCGAAGAGGCCCGTGGATTGCTGGATGATTACCCGGAATTGACTGCCACCATTAAAAATGAATCCCTCTCTTGGAATAATTTAAATGAATAATCATGCAGGATAAAATGATTTATATAGACCCTCATGTTCATATGACCTCCCGTACCACGGATGATTACGAGGCAATGGCGGCAGCGGGAATTGTGGCGATAATTGAGCCTTCCTTCTGGTTGGGTCAACCCCGGACACAAGTTGGAAGTTTTCAGGATTATTTTTCCGGACTTGTAGGCTGGGAACCCTTCAGGGCAAGCCAGTTTGGCATAAAACACTATTGCACCATCGGTCTTAATTCAAAGGAGGCCAATAATGAGGCCCTGGCCGAACAGGTTTTAGAACTCCTTCCGCTCTACCTGCATAAGGAGAACGTGGTAGCAATGGGCGAGATTGGCTATGACGACCAGACACCTGCCGAAGATAAATATTTCAGGGCGCAGCTGGAACTGGCAAAGGAACTGGATATGACCGTTCAGATACATACTCCCCACAGAGACAAGAAAGCCGGGACAATCCGGAGTATGGAAGTATGCATGGAACATGGCCTTGACCCCGGGAATGTGATTATTGACCACAATAATGAAGAAACCGTGCAGGACGTGCTCGACCGCGGATTCTGGTCGGCGTTTACCATCTATCCGAAAACCAAGATGGGGAATGAACGTATGGTGGAAGTTGTTAAAAGATATGGCAGCACCCGCATTATTGTAGACAGCTCGGCAGATTGGGGGGTAAGTGATCCGCTGGCGGTGCCTAAAACCGCTTCCCTTATGTTGAAACGCGGTATCTCCCGGGAAGATGTTGAAAAAACCTGTTACAGGAACGCCCTCCTTGCTTTTGGGAGAAATGGCAAAATGAAGGAAGCAGACTGGCAGAACCCTGAAGCTATCAACCAAACCAAACTGTTCCAGGATAATTCCGTTCTCCGTGGACAACAACCCAGGGTAGATACAGGCAAAATCGAGTAATATGGGGCCGGCCTTTATGGGATTCCTTAGGCTGGCACGTCCTGCCAACCTGCCCACGGCGGCGGCCGATGTTCTGGCCGGGCTGGCAATAGCAGGCCTGTATGGCACGCCCTATGACCTGGGATTTCCGGACTCATCCCTCCTCCTAAAAGGCCTTTGGCTGGTCCTGGCATCGGTTGCCCTCTATGCAGGCGGGGTAGTATTAAACGACGTTTTTGATGCTGAACTCGATAGCGTAGAACGGCCCGAAAGGCCAATCCCGGCCGGGCATGTAACGGTGAGTTCCGCGGCCGCCTTTGGCGGGCTTCTTCTGTTATCCGGCGTTATTCTGGCCTTCCTTGCACACCCCTTTAGCGGATTTATTGCTATCCTGCTTGCCTTTGCCATCCTTCTTTATGATGCCTATTTTAAGAAATTTTCTTTTCTCGGCCCTCTGAACATGGGTATTTGCAGGGGACTGAACCTGATCCTCGGCATGTCTGTGCTCGGCTCGGTTCTGCACTGGTGGTATGCCTTCATCCCGCTGGTATATATTTTTGCCATCACCCTTATAAGCAGGGGAGAGGTGCATGGCAGGAATAAAAATCACATCATTTGGGCCGCATTATTATACGCCATGGTTATCTTTTGCGTTGTGTATATTGTAATATTGCACCCTAAACAGGCTGTAGAGGCCTCCTTGCTGCTTGCTCTTTTTGCATTTCTGATTTACAAGCCGCTTGCAAAAGCATACAGGGAGAACAATGCAGGGAATATTAAAAAAGCTGTAATTGCCGGGGTAATATCGCTGATCGTACTCGATGCGGCTTTGGCGGTAATTTTTACCCACTGGTGGTACGGCTGCTTAATCCTGCTGCTGTTGCCGCTGTCGAGGTTGCTTTCTAAAATATTTGCCGTTACCTAATAATATTCCATGAAGTTACCAGCCATAGAACAGTCGTTTTCACTCAATTACCGCTATAAATTATATTTTACGGAAGGCCTTTTCGATAGTGGGAACGAATTATTCCGTGAGATTATACATACCTACAATCCGGACAAAGCGGTAAAATTGCTGTTCGTTATAGATGAAGGCCTTTATAACCACCATCCCGGGCTGATCCCAGCAATACGTGAATATTGTGGAGATAACAGCCATATCCTCCAATTTTCCGGACATTTGCTGGTAGAGGGTGGCGAAAGGTCGAAGAATACTGTTCAATATGTAGACAACATCCTTAAAGCCATCAATGATGCGGCAATATGCAGGCATTCCTTTGTGGTTGCCATAGGAGGCGGGGCTGTCATTGATATGGCCGGTTATGCCGCTGCCATTGCACACCGGGGGGTTAAACTCATCCGGGTCCCTACTACTGTGCTGGCACAAAACGACGCCGCTGTTGGCGTGAAGAACGGGATTAATTATTTCGATAAAAAGAACTTTGTTGGAACTTTTGCCCCCCCTTACGCCATAATTAACGATAGCAGGTTTTTAACAAGCCTGGAACAACGCGACTGGATCGCAGGCGTCGCTGAGGCAATTAAGGTAGCCCTCATAAAGGACAGGGCCTTCTTCCATTACCTTGAAGAACGGGCCGTTAAACTAAAGGAAAGGGATATGGCTGTGATGAAGGAAGTAATTTACCGCTGCGCGAAGATCCATATGGAACATATTGCCGGCGGTGGCGACCCTTTCGAAAGCGGATCTTCCAGGCCTCTGGATTTCGGGCACTGGGCAGCCCACAAACTGGAGCAGATGACAGCCTATAAACTCCGGCATGGCGAGGCGGTTGCCAAGGGAATCGCACTAGATGTAACGTATGCCAGCCTTATGGGCGTGATCTCCAGGGAAATACCAGACAGTGTGATAAGATTGATGGAAAATATCGGGTTCGACTTATCTATCCCCTTTCATGAAGATAAGGACATTAAGGAACTTCTTAAAGGCATAGAGGAATTCAGGGAACACCTGGGCGGGGAACTTACCATTACCCTGATCACGGGTATAGGTAAGAAACACGATGTTCACGAGATAGACCTGGAAACCATGAAAAAGGCGGTGCATGTGCTTAATGATGCCTGCACTTTTAAAGTAGCCTGAAGACCATGTTGGTTAAAAATAACTACCATATAACCTATTGCACCAATATTCATCCCGGTGCCGACTGGCAACAGACTTCCGACAGCCTGAAGGCTTACCTCCCCGAAATTAAAGCGCGTGTTTCAGAAAACGTACCATTTGGCGTTGGCCTAAGGCTATCTAACAAGGCCAGCGAAGAACTCGGCACAGGGTATGAACTCCGACATTTTAAGGAATGGCTGGACGCTAACGGCCTGTATGTTTTTACTATGAATGGATTTCCTTATGGAAATTTTCACAACGAGGCTGTGAAGGATATGGTTCACGCACCCGACTGGTCAACCCGCGCGAGGCTTCAGTATACCAGGCGGCTTTTTGAACAGCTCTCTTATTTGCTGCCTGAAGGGCTGGCCTGGGGGATCTCTACCTCACCCAT
>CAYSVQ010000089.1:0-17762 GCA_964434565.1 uncultured Flavobacteriaceae bacterium
CAAGACCCAGCGCCGGCAGGTATATTCGGCCATTGGCCAGCCCCGCATGATGCGGTTGTATTATAACATTTTCCATGATTATGGCCTTAAGTGCGCGCAGGTATTGCCTACCAAGAGGGATTTCAACCCCGGAATCCACCGGGAAAACATGATAAATTGTTACGAAGGGCTACTTGCCGAAGGAGTGATCCCCATTGCCAATGAAGACGATGCCGTATCGGTTACCATGTCTATGTTCTCAGACAACGATGAACTGGCCGGCCTGGTTGCGGAATTGCTCCATGCCGACAAGCTGATTCTGCTAACCGATACAGACGGCCTGTACACCGGTCACCCGGATGATGAGGATACCCGGCTGATAGAAACCGTCTCGGTAAACCAGGATGTAGACCGTTACATTCAGCAAAATGGCAAGGGAGAAGCCGAAGGCAGGGGTGGGATGGGTTCCAAGCTCGACTTTGCCAAGCGGGCCGCCTCCAAAAATATCCCCACCTATATTGCCAACGGCAAAACCCCGCGCACCATTGTTGATATCATAGACGGGAAAAATGTGGGAACAAAAATTACAGTTTAAGTACAAAGTACGAGGTATGCGGTACGAAGCGGGTGAATAGTAGGCAGTGGCAGTGGGCAAGCAGATGTTTACTTCCCTTAAACCTTGAGCCCCAGGCGCCTTGAACATTGAACTTTGAACCTTGAACCCAAGCTCCTTGAACCCAGGTGCGCCTGCTTCTTTTTTGCAGCCAAGGAGGCTAACTTTACCCGGGGAGGGGACTTGTCCACCCATCGTTTACCGTAATTTTTTAATCTGAAGCAGGAGGATAATGAAATACGAATAACGAAGTTAACTGTTTGAATAGTAGGTAGTAGAACATGTTTACTTCCCTTTAACCTTTAATCAGAATGCCTTGAACATTGAACTTTAAACCTTGAACCCAAGCTCCTTGAACCCAGGCACGCCTGCTTCTTTTTTGCAGCCAACAGGGCTTACTTTAACCGGGGAGGGGACTTGTCCCCCCATCGTTTACTGTAAATTTTTAATCTGAAGCAGGAGGATAATGAAAAACTAAGTACGAGTTAACTGTTTTGAATAGGAGGCAGTGGCAGTGGGCAGTAGCAGAGGTTTACTTCCCTTGATACCAAGCTCCTTGAACCCAGGTGCGCCTGCTTCTTTTTTGCAGCCAAGGAGGCTAACTTTAACCGGGGAGGGGACTTGTCCCCCCATCGTTTACTGTAATTTTTTAATCTGAAGCAGGAGGATAATGAAATACGCAGTTGAAGTCGGAATAACAGAGGTTGGCATCCCATGAAGCCGAAACCCGAAACCCGGAAACACGGAACCCGGAACTAGGAACCCGGAACGCAGAACCCTTAACTGAATCCAGAATATTGAACAATAAATCCATGAAACTTTTATCCACCGAAATAAAGAATAACGTATTAAGATCAATGATCCGCATCCTGGACGAAAATCGGGAGGAATTGTTGGTCGCGAACCGAAAGGACCTGGATGCCTTTGACAAGGATGACGCCGCCATGTACGACCGCCTGGTGGTGGATGACAAAAAGGTAGAAAGCATGATCCGCTCCCTAACCGAAGTGCTGGAACAGGACGACCCGGTAAACAGGGTAATCAGCAAGGCAATAGTAAGCGACGGCCTTGAAGTAACCAATAAAACAGCTCCTTTTGGGACCATTATGATCATTTACGAGTCGCGCCCCGATGTCACTGTTGAAGCGGCGGTTTTGGCGTTTAAGGCAAACAATAAAATCCTTTTGAAAGGCGGAAAGGAGGCCTTTAACAGCAACCATGTCCTGGCTGGCTTCTGGCAGCAGGCATTAAAGGAGAACGGGTTGCCGCCGGACTGGATACAATTGCTGACCCTCGATAGGGCAGCTACCAGGGAATTTCTGAAAAACCCGCCGGAAAAGCTCGACCTTATTGTGCCAAGGGGTGGCGAAAAGCTAATCGCCTTTGTCCGGGAACACGCCCGCTGCGCAGTACTGGTGAGCGGCCGGGGAAATAATTTCCTCTATGTGGATGAGGCGGCGGACTGGGAACAGAGCCTTAAAGTTATCCTGAATGCCAAAACGGACAAAATATCCGCCTGTAATGCGCTCGATAAAATCCTGATAAGCAAAAAGCTGCCCGATTATGAGAATAAACTGCGGCAACTCCGGGATGTCCTTGCCGAAAATGGGGTTACCATCATGGTAGACCAGGACGTATATGCAATACTCCCTGAAGAGCAAAAAATCAGCGGGGAGGCTGTGTGGTACGAAGAATTCCTGGCCATGAAATGCTGTATAGGCGCCGTGAAGGATGTGGATGAGGCCATTGCAAAAACCAATACCTATTCCGGGGGGCATTCTGCAGTGATCATGACCCGGGATGACCTAAGCGCAGCCCGTTTTATGGAGCAGGTAGACAGTGCGGCCGTGTACCGAAATGCTTCTACCCGTTTTACAGACGGAGGTCAGATGGGGGTGGGGGCAGAACTCGCCATCAGCACCGAAAAACTGCACCATCGCGGACCCCTGGGGCTAAAGGAACTGGTTACCAACAAATATTATATAACAGGAAACGGTCATATACGGGCATAGCATGGCCTGATGACCTATATGGAAACGGATAAATTTTTGAGTTGATGATGTTAGATACTATTGAAAGGGTAGGGGACTCTGAAATCCACCACGGTACAATGAACGACAGGATTTACCTCAGCCAACTGCATGAAGGTGACCTGGATGTTATTTTAAACCGGGTAGAATGGCTTGCGGAACAAAAGCGATATGGCAAGATAGTAAGCAAAGTCCCCCGCTGGGCCCTGGATACCTTCCTGGAGAAAGGCCACAGGGTGGAAGCCGAAATCCCCGGTCTTTATAAGGGAGCAACCAACGGCTATTTTGTTGCCGGCTATCCTGATAAGCAGAGGCTTTTGCTGCCCGAAAAGGAAATGCGCTATATCGAATCCGTAAAGACCATCGCACTTGCCACTTCCGACAGTTCCCCAAAAGTCTCTTCCGAAGACTATTTGGTACGCAGCCTGGAGGCAGGCGATATGCCTGCCCTTGCGGGGTTAAACCACAGGGCTTTTGGCAACTACCCCTATCCGGTTTCCGATCCGGCCTACCTGTGCGAATGCCTGGAAGGCGATTTTAGCTTTTATGGGATTTTCAGGGAAGACAGGCTGCTTGAAGCAGCCATCGTTTACACGAATTTTGAGGAATCTCACGCGGAAATCATTGATTTTGCTATCCCTTCTGAATTCAGAGGACAAAATCTGTCTTATCATCTGTTGGGCATTATCAAAAAAGCGACTGCAACCCAGGGGGTAAAAACCCTGTACTCCAGCGTTAGGGCTACCTCATACGGCCTAAATATTACATTCAGGAAGCAGGGTTTCAACTATGGGGGAACCCTGGTAAACAATGCCTGGGTAGGTGGGTGTTTGGAAAGTATGAATATTTGGTACGCCTAGGTTCAAGGTTCTAGGTTTTTTGTTGTGCTTTGAGCCCTTGTATTCTGATTTAATAAGATAGTTCAGAAAGGCACTTATCCTATTGCTTTCAAGTGTAAGCTTTTCAGTAAGAGAGTCAAATTTTGAAATATCCAGGTGTTTTCTGTCTAATGCCCTGTATAATTGCGACCGCAGTTCGCCGCAGGAAGCCTTGGCTATGCTCAGATATTGAATACTATCTTTATTTCCATTCCTTTCAATGACTTCCGCAATATTGTCCATTATAGATCCGGAAGCCTTATCCATTTGATTACTCAGCGGATATTCGCTTCCCAGGCTTGTAGCTAAAAACAATTCATGAATCTCCATGCAAATGTCCCTTGCTAGTTGCCTAATCTTCAAAAGTTTCAATCTTTGTCATAATAACAATTAACAGCGATTTACTGCCCAAAACCAGCAGGGTACAAAAATTATTAACATCACGTCGACTCATTTCAATAGGGTTGGGCTTACTCCAAACAGAACGTATCCTTGCCTTATATTTATCCTTATTCAGGCATGCTCACTCCTTGAACTTTGAACCTTGAACCTCAGAGCGCCGCCTGCGCAGCAGCTACCCGTGCAATGGGCACCCTGTACGGGGAACAGCTAACATAATCAAGGCCGGCCCTGTGGCAAAAGGCAACCGAAGCCGGTTCTCCGCCGTGCTCCCCGCAAATCCCTACCTTAAGGCCAGGTTTAACGCTGCGTCCCTTCTCTGTACCCATAACCACCAGGCTTCCCACACCTTCCTGGTCGAGGGATTCAAAAGGGTCTTCCTTAAGGATGCCTTTGTCCAGGTAAACTTTAAGGAACTTGCCTGCATCGTCCCTGGAATACCCATAGGTAAATTGCGTTAAGTCGTTGGTTCCGAAGGAAAAGAAATCCGCATGCCGTGCGATGCTGTCGGCAGTCAGGACGGCGCGGGGTACTTCGATCATGGTCCCCACCAGGAAATCGACCTTGACTTTCCTCTTCTCGAATACCCTTTTTGCAGTGGCGCGGATGATCCTGTCCTGCTCCTCAAATTCGCTCACTATCCCGACAAGGGGGACCATAATTTCCGCAATTACGGTAATCCCTTCGGCCTTTAGGTCCAGTGCGGCTTCCAGAATGGCTGTGGTCTGCATCTCGGTAATTTCGGGATATGTATTGCCCAGTCTGCACCCCCTGTGCCCCATCATGGGGTTGAATTCATGCAGTTCCGCAAGTTTACTTTTCACAGTATCCAGGGAAATGTGCAGGTCTTCAGCCAATTCCTTCTGGGTAGTCAGTTGCTGCGGGACAAACTCGTGCAGAGGTGGATCTAGCAGGCGGATTGTCACCGGCAGCCCGTCCATTACCCTGAATATGCCTTCGAAGTCCGCTTTTTGCATAGGCAGGAGCTTTGCCAGGGCTTGTTTCCTTCCCTTTACCGTATCGGCCAGTATCATTTCGCGCATGGCCTTTATTCGGTCTACTTCAAAAAACATATGCTCGGTACGGGTCAGGCCGATCCCCTGGGCTCCAAAGCTCCGAGCTATCCTCGCATCTTTTGGGCTGTCGGCATTGCTTCGTACTTTCATCCTGGTGTATTTATCGGCAAGGGCCATCAGTTCCGCGAATTCTCCGCTTAACTCCGGTTCCATCGTGGCGACCTTGCCTTCTATGATATTGCCGGTCGAGCCGTTGAGGGAGATCCAGTCACCCTCATGGTACTCTTTGCCGTCGACTGATAGGGTACGGGTTTTATAATTGAGCTTCAATGCTCCCGCGCCGGAAATACAGCATTTCCCCATTCCCCTGGCGACCACAGCAGCATGGGAAGTCATCCCGCCACGGGCGGTCAGTATTCCTTTGGCAAGGTTCATCCCCTCCAGGTCTTCCGGTGAGGTTTCAATGCGGGTAAGGATGGTATTTTTGAATTTGCCTGCCTCATCGGCAAAAAAGACTATTTGACCCGTGGCCGCACCGGGAGAGGCGGGAAGTCCCTGGGCGATGACCTCCGCGTTTTTAAGTGCTGTAGGGTCAAATACGGGGTGCAGGAGTTCATCCAGCTTGTTGGGTGTAATCCTTCGCAGGGCTTCTTTCTCATCAATATGCCCTTCCTTCAATAGATCGATGGCTATCTTAACCATGGCTGCGCCGGTGCGTTTCCCGTTCCTTGTTTGCAGGATCCAGAGCTTTCCCTGCTGGATGGTAAATTCCATATCCTGCATGTCCCTGTAATGTTTCTCCAGGGTAGCCTGATAGGCGTGCAACTCCCTGTAGCTGGAAGGCATCAATTCTTCAAGCGAAGGATACACCTTTAGCCGTTCCTCTTCGTTCACCTGTGCGAGCCTGGCCCACCTTTCTGATCCGAGCCGGGTGATCTGCCGCGGTGTACGAACCCCGGAAACCACATCTTCGCCCTGGGCATTTATCAGGTATTCCCCGTTAAAGACTGCTTCGCCCGTACCAGCGTCACGGGTGAAACAGACTCCTGTACCGGAATCTTCACCCATGTTCCCGTAAACCATGGCCTGGACGTTTACTGCGGTACCCCAATCGGCAGGGTAGTTATGCATTTTGCGGTAATAGCGCGACCTGTCGCCATTCCAACTGTCAAAAACCGCCAGGATAGCACCCCAGAGCTGGTCCCAGGGTTCCTGCGGAAATTCGGTGCCGCTGCGCTTCCTGATGATGGCTTTAAAATCAAAAACTAGATCCTGCAGGTCCTGTAGGGTAAATTCCGTATCGAGGCGGATGTTCCTTTTATCCTTAAGTTGTTCTATAATCTCCTCAAAGGGGTCCGGGTCTTCCTTGCGGGTGGCTTTCATTCCCATGACCACCCCGGCATACATCTGTATGAACCGGCGATAAGAATCCCAGGCAAATCGTTCATTCCCTGTTTTCCTGGCCAGTCCTTGTACAGCTTCATCGTTCAGTCCCAGGTTTAATACCGTATCCATCATCCCCGGCATAGAAACCCGGGCCCCCGAACGAACGGAGATCAGGAGGGGATTTTCACTGTCGCCGAAGCGGGTTTTCATGCTTTGCTCCAGGTACTCAATGGCCTGACTTACATCTTCCTTTATGAGTTCTATTACCGCCTCCTTTCCAAGCGCATTATATTCCGTACACACTTCGGTGCTGATTGTAAAACCAGGAGGCACGGGGATGCCAATGGCGCTCATTTCCGCCAGGTTCGCCCCTTTGCCACCCAGCAGGTTTTTCATTTCCCTGTTTCCGTCTGCGGTTTTGTTGCCAAACCTGAAAACCCTTGTTTTAGCCTCCGATAAAGTTTCCATATAAAAGTATTTGTGTGGGCAGGACCCATATTCTTTTCGAAATTAATCCCAAGCACACTGCCATACTATGACGGGCGTCATACATGAAGTTTCCCGGGCGCGACAGGCCTTTGAACTTAAAATGGCGGTAAGGAGTAGGCTTGATTCTGGATTCTGTTCAGGGAATTCCAAATGAATCTAAAATTGGAAAGAAATAGTGTATAATGGTTGAAGCAGCCAGCCATTGAGATGGATTGGCCCGGAGGTATTATTTGTTTGCTATGGATTCGACACCCTTCCAGTCTTCTCCGATTTCCTGAGTGATTAGGTAGGCTGCCCTGTTCAGGAAAAGCCGGGTAGGTTGGTCGTTCCGGTCTTTTTTCAGGATCTTCTCTGGCGAAGCGCTGAAAATTGGGATATATAGGGTTGGTGGCTCAGTTTGCTTCCGGTCGTTAGGAAAAACCTGGTTTTATGAAATTTACTAAATACTAGGATACCCCATCCTAAATTTCACAGAATCAACGGTTTTTGTCCTGTTTTGCCTTAAATCCGGAGATATCCTCTACAGCGGAGGTATGTATTTATGATCCTGTCATTTCCCCGCCGTTTACGTGTATGAACTGCCCTGTAATATAGCTGCTGTCTTCCGAGGCAAGAAACACATAGGCCGGAGCCACCTCACTTGGCTGCCCGGCACGGCCCATGGGGGTGTCCTGCCCGAAGTCTGAGACTTTGTCGAAAGTAGCCGGAATAAGGGGGGTCCAGATAGGGCCGGGGGCCACGCCGTTTACCCTGATCTTATCCCCGGCCAGCATTTGAGACAAAGATCTGGTAAAACTTACAATGGCGCCTTTGGTAGCCGAATAATCGAGCAGATGTGTGCTTCCACGGTAGGCGGTAACGGAACTTGTATTTAAAACAGATCCCCCGGGGCCCAGATGTTTCAGCGCTTCCCTGGTCATGTAGAAGTAGGCATAGATATTCGTTTCGAAGGTAGTTTTTAACTGTTCACTGTCTATTTGTCCGAGAGCGTCTTTGGGGAATTGCACGGCTGCATTATTTACCAGAATATGGATTTTCCCGAAGGTTTCCACACAGTTTTTTACCGCCTCCTTGCAGAAAGACTCCTTGCGTACATCCCCTGCGAGAAGCAGGCATTTTTTACCTTCTTTTTCTACAAGCTTCTTTGTTTCCCTTGCATCTTTGTCTTCCTCCAGGTATACAATGGCAATATCGGCTCCTTCCCTTGCGAAGTGAACGGCAATACTTCTGCCGATCCCGCTATCCCCGCCGGTAATAAGGGCCGTTTTGTTTTTTAATTTATCACTCCCTTTATATCCTTTCCTGATAATCTCGGGTTTGGGATTCATCTTGTTTTCCTTCCCCGGCTGGGCCTGCTTTTGTTCCGGAAATTGTTTAGGCTTGCTCATTGTATTGCTTTATTAAGAGATATTATTGCCGATTAAATTTTCGGATTCATAGTACCAATTTTTTTAATATGGGCAGTGCCTTATCAATTTTTTACTTGCCTAAAACATCTTAAATGTATTAAGCGCACATCTCCATTTATCGGGTTACAATAGGATTTTGAAAGTGGTTATATTCCTCCTTTAAACCTTTAACCTATATAATTATGTATACAAAAAATGATTTACTGGATGAGCTTGAGGAAATCCTTGAGAAGAACATAGACGCGGTAAGGGGATATTCCAAGGCTGCCGAAAAAGCAGAGAACCCGGCCCTGAAGCGCTATTTTGAGAACAAAAGCAGGGAACGCGAAGAATTTAACCGCGAGTTGAAGGTACAGATTAAAATGGCCTATTCCGACTTTGATGAAGAAGGTTCCTTTGCAGGTTCCATACACAGGACATGGATGGACCTTAAATCGATCTTTTCCGCCAGTGATGACGAAGCCATGCTGGAGGAATCCATCAGGGGCGACAAGGCTGCCATTGAGGAATATGATGATGTCCTTGAAGAGGAGAGCCTTGCCGTAGGCCTTAGAAACCTGTTGTTAACTCAACGGGCGAAAATTAAAACAGACCTTGAAAGGAATAAGGCCCTGGAAGATCTTCAAGACTAAGATTCCCAGTCAAAGTAAAACCCCGAAAGGGGTTTTATTTATTTAATGCCTTAGTTAAGGTATAGGCGTTCAGTTCGGGGTTCCGGGTTCAAAGTTCTAGGATTGTCCTTTTAATAGTACGTTTAATGTTGTAATTTCAACTTTTTCTTCCAACAGTTTCCACAAATAAACGCATACACATTCCCTAATCCCCATTAAGTAGGGGGCTGTTAAAACCTCCCCATTTCAAATTAATCTTTTTCACTGCAATAATCATGCAGGGACAGGGGCTCAAGTTCATTGATCAAGATTCAAGATTCAATTTGTGATTATCTCTAAGATTTGAGCCATGGTGCTAATCAATGTTAAATAAAATCTAACTTTTTCATAACATAAGGGGTTTGGATTAGATTTGTGAAGGCCTGTTTTTGGTGTCCAGAATGTTGTTCCATCTTCCGAAATATGAAAATAAAACACCTTGTATATACCCTGTTGCTAATTGGAATCGCGGCGCTTATCGCCTATAGGATCAATTCAAACAGGCAGCTCGACGGTCCAGCGGCTACTCCGGGCGAGTTGCAGCCGACTACCGTTACCGGCATGGTGCTCCGGCCGCAGCGGTTTGATGATAACATATCACTATCGGGTACGCTCGAAGCCAACGAACAGATCGAGATTCGCAGTGAAGTATCGGGCATTGTGGAAAGCATAAATTTTAAGGAAGGCAGTAAGGTCGCAGAAGGTCAGCTATTGTTTAAGGTTAACGACATTGAATTGCAGGCTCAGTTGTCTAAGGTCCGTACGGCCCGGAAACTTGCGTCTGAAAATGAAAGGAGAGCCAGCCTGTTACTGGAAAAGCAGGCCATAAGTCAGGAAGAATACGATATTGCCAGTGCCGAGTTCCAATCTGCAAGTGCAGAATCCGAACTGATCTCGGCCCAACTTTCCAAAGCCGCCGTACGGGCACCTTTCTCCGGTACAATCGGGCTGAGATCCATATCCAAGGGCACCTATGTTACCCCGGCAACAACTATAGCTAAATTGGTGAATACCAACGAATTAAAAATCACATTTGCCATTCCTGAAAAGTACGCGTCCAGGGTGAATATAGGTAGCATGCTTACCTTTACCACCTCAGATTCGAAGGAAGAACATACTGCTACCGTATACGCCATTGAACCGGAGGTAGAGATAGCCACCCGTACCCTTAGATTGAGGGCCAGGGCAAAAAACCCCGATGGCAAACTGTATCCAGGGACCTATGCCAATGTGATCCTGCCGCTGGAAACTATTGATGATGCCCTGCTGGTTCCAACGGAGGCCTTAATCCCGGTGCAAAATGGTAAAAAGATCTTTATTGCGCAGAATGGCAGGGCCAGTGAGGTGGACGTGGAAATCGGTGCGCGCACAGGCAGTTCGGTTCGGGTTGTTTCCGGCCTGCAGGCCGGCGACACCATCCTTACCTACGGGGTGATGGCCCTGAAGAACGGAACTCCTGTTAAGGTGAACCTGGTAGAACCTCAACCCTTGTCCGCGGAATTATGAATTTATCCACTTTAAGTATCAAGCGCCCGGTTCTTACCATTGTAATGAACATTAGCATTATCCTTTTCGGGGTAATAGGGTATACGTATCTGGGAGTCCGGGAATTTCCTTCCATAGACCCCGCACAGGTGTCGGTCCGTACAAGTTATTCGGGTGCAAATGCCGATATCATTGAATCTCAGATCACGGAACCTTTGGAAAAAGCCATCAATTCCATAGACGGAATCCGGAATATTACATCATCCAGTGTTCAGGGTTCGAGTGCCATTAGCATAGAGTTTAATTTAGATAAAAACCTGGAGGATGCGGCCAACGATGTGCGCGATAAAGTCTCACAGGCGGTGCGAAGCCTGCCTCAGGATCTTGACGCCCCTCCGGTAGTGTCCAAATCGGATGCCGACGCCCAAAGGATACTCTCCATGACAGTACAGAGCGATGGTAAAAACATCCTGGAACTTTCGGATTATGCCGAAAATGTTATTGCCCAGCGCATAGAAACCATCCCGGGGGTAAGCAGCGTACAGATATGGGGCCAGCGGAGGTACGCCATGCGTTTATGGATAGACCCCTTAAAATTGGCATCTTACGGCCTCACGGTGGCCGATGTCCGTAACGCCTTACTGGCCCAGAATGTGGAGCTGCCTTCCGGCAAGCTAACAGGCGACAATACGGAATTAACGGTTAAAACCCTTGGTAACCTGAATACAGAGGAAGAATTTAACAATATTATTATCCTGGCACAGGGCGAAAAGCTGGTAAGGCTAAGCGACATAGGCAAAGCGAGCCTGGAAGGGGAGAATATGGAAACCAAGATGAGCGATTCCGGCCAGCCAATGGTGGCCATTGCCGTGGTTCCTCAGCCGGGAACCAATTATCTTGAGATTGCCGATGCTTTTTATGTGGAGTACGAGAAGCTGAAAAAGGATTTGCCAGAAGGCTTTAAGCTGAATGTGGTTATAGATGATACCGCTTTCGTGAGACAGGCCATTACCGAAGTTGCGGAGACCATTTTGATTTCCATCATCCTGGTCATTTTGGTTATCTATGTGTTTTTCAGAAACTGGTCTATGGCATTAAGGCCATTGCTGGATATTCCGGTTTCCCTTATCGCCACCTTTTTTATAATGTGGATGTTCGGATTTTCGATAAACGTGCTCACACTTCTGGCTATTGTTCTGGCTACCGGGCTGGTGGTGGATGACGGGATTGTGGTTACCGAGAATATTTATAAGAAGGTGGAAGAGGGGATGAGTCCGGTTGAAGCGGCTATTAAAGGCTCCAAAGAGATTTTCTTTGCCGTAATCTCCATTTCCGTAACCCTGGCAGCAGTGTTTTTGCCTGTTATTTTTCTGGAAGGCTTCGTAGGCAGGCTTTTCCGGGAATTCGGCGTGGTCCTGGGCGCGGCGGTACTGGTATCGGCCTTTGTCTCCTTAACCTTAACCCCTATGTTAAATGCCTATCTCATAAGGCCGGGGAAACAGAAACGGTCCAAATTCTACAAGTTTACAGAGAAGTATTTTGTAAGCATGAACGAATCCTATGCCGCTTCTTTACGTGTATTTATGAAAAGAAAATGGTTAAGCTTCCCTGTTTTGTTGGGATGCCTGGCTTTAATAGCAATATTTTATTCCCTGCTTCCGAAGGAAACGGCGCCTTATGACGATCGTAGTTTTGTTCGCCTGAATGTAACGGCCCCCGAAGGTTCCTCCTATGAGTACATGGACCGTTTAATGACCGAAATTACCGAATTGATCAACGATTCCATCCCGGAGAAAAAGGTGAGCCTGGTCCTCACATCGCCGGGTTTTGGCACGTCTTCCGTAAACAGCGGCCGCGCCAATATCGCGCTTGTTGACCCCAGCGAAAGGGAACGTTCACAGCGTGAAATAGCTGACGACCTGGGCAGGTGGGCAAAAGCCTATGTAGGCGGGAAATCCAATGTATCCGAGACCCCGACGATTTCTGTAAACCGTCGTGGCGGACCTCCTATTCAATATATCATCCAGGCGCAGAATTTTCAGAAGCTGCAAGAAAAAATTCCTCTGTTTATGCAGGAAGCGGAACAAAACGAAGCTTTTTCCTTTACAGATGTCAACCTGAAGTTCGACAAGCCTGAGATTTATGTCACCATAGACCGGGAAAAAGCGCAAAGCCTTGGGGTTTCGGTGCTTGATGTGGCGCAAACGTTGCAGTTATCCCTTAGCGGCCAGCGTTTCGGATATTTCCTGATGAATGGGAAGCAATACCAGGTAATTGGCCAGTTCGACAAGAAAGACCGGGACGCCCCTATGGACCTAACTTCCATCTTCGTCAAGAATAAAGACGGGCTTCTGATCCAGCTTGATAACCTGGTTACGACCACGGAACACAGCAGTCCGCCACAGTTATTTCATAACAACCGATACATGTCGGCCACCGTTATGGCAAATCTCGCTCCCGGGAAAAGCCTTAGCGACGGAATCGACGCAATGGAGGCTATTAGGGAAAAGGTACTTGATGATACCTTTACAACCGACCTGGGCGGCGAATCCCGTGATTTTGTGGAGAGCAGTTCCAATACCCTTTTCGCCTTTGCCCTCGCCCTGCTGCTGATCTTTCTGATCCTGGCAGCACAGTTTGAAAGCTTTATAGATCCTTTTATCATTATCCTCACCGTTCCCATGGCGGTAGCCGGGGCCATGTTCTCCCTTTGGCTTTTTGGTCAGTCCTGGAATATTTTCAGTCAGATAGGCACTATCATGCTGATTGGCCTGGTGACGAAGAATGGGATCCTGATCGTTGAGTTTGCCAACCAGTTACGGGAACAGGGGCTGCCAAAGATGGAAGCAATCCTTAAAGCTTCAGAATCCAGGTTACGGCCTATACTTATGACCAGCCTTACAATTGCCCTGGGTGCCCTTCCCATCGCTTTGTCGCTTGGGGCCGCTTCCACCAGCCGAATCGGTATGGGGGTTGTTATCATAGGAGGTACCATGTTCTCCTTAATACTCACTTTGTTTGTTATTCCGGCACTCTACATTATGTGGTCGAGGGAGAAAATTCAGCAGCCTGAGTTTAAATTCCTTGAATCCTATTAATATGCGCAACCGATGTTTTTCTGTTAAGCTGCTGCTTTTCCTTTTTGCCGCGGCAAGTGTGACTGCCCAGGAGGTCCTCTCCGTGGAGGAGGCGGTACGCATTGCCCTTGAAAATAATTACCAGATTACCACGGCTGCCAATGAACTGGAGATCGATGCGGTTTCGATAAGCCCCGGGCTGGCGGGAATGCTTCCGCAGGTTGGCGCGAGGATTACAGATAACAACAGTATACAATATCTGTCGCAAATTCGTTTGGATGGTACTGAGGTTGAACTGGACGATGCCAGGAACAACAGTTTGAATTACGGCTTAGTAATGGATTGGACACTTTTTGACGGTTTCAGGATGTTCGCAAACTACGAACAGTTGAAGGAAACCAAAAAGCTGGGCGAGGCAGAATTAAAGCAGGTGATCCTCAATGAGGTGGGTGAGCTTATGATCACCTATTATGATCTGGTGCAGCAACAGCAGCAACTTGCCGCTCTTGACAGTACCATCCATATATCGCAACAGCGTGTAGAACTCGCACAGAACCGCTTTTCAATCGGGAAAGCTTCAAAACTGGAGGTATTGAATGCGCAGGTGGATCTGAATACCGATCAAACCCTGTTGCAACGGCAAAAAGAGCTCTATGTCAATACCAGGATACAACTGAATGAACAGTTACCCCGTGACCTGAAAACCGAATTTAAGGTAGCAGCTGAAATTTTTGTAGATGCCAGCTTGAAATTACCGGAACTTGAAAACCTGGTCGCGAGTGAAAATCCACAACTACAGGCAGAAATGATCAATAAACGCATCCGGGAACTGGAACTCAGACAGATCAGGGCAACACGTTATCCCAATATTGTTGCAACTACCGGGTATAATTTCGGCAGTACCGAATCGAGCCTGGGGTTTATCACCAGTTCGAACTCCAGAGGCTGGAACTATGGGTTTGGGGCGACCCTGAATATTTTTGATGGGTTTAACCAGAATAGAAATGAAAAAATTGGAAAAATAACCCTGGAGAATGCCGATGTGGCTATCGATGAACAAAAGCAGGCGCTCATGTCGCTGGTAAATACTACCTACCAGACCTATTTAACCAACTTAAGCCTGATTGAGCTTGAAGGCAATAACGAAGCTATTGCCGAGGAAAACCTCGCCATTACCGTGGAAAAGTACAGGATTGGCATCATCCCTACCATAGAGTTCAGAACCGCCCAGTTAAACTACATCAATGCCAGGGTTCGCCATAGCAATGCCAAGTTCCAGGCTAAACTGTCGGAGATCACTTTAAAACAACTGGCGGGGAATCTGTTGCTGTAGATTCAAGTCATGTTAGCCAGGCAGTTTACTGTATACAGACGGACAAGCCATAAAAGTTAGTCTTCACTTTAATTAACGGAATCACAAAGTTATTTTGGAGTTTTTATGCGCTTTATATTTGGCTTCGCTTCGCCTTAACTTTATTCTTGTTTGTAGCTCTTTTTTTCTTTTAAGGATGATGTTAATTGTTTGCGTTCGCTATGTTGAATGAACTTTTATTTCACTTTTATGAGCGTTATTTGGTGGGTTTTGATGAAATTTAAATGCAAATTGATCTAACCGGCCAAACCCTGGCACCAAGACATTGAGTTTTAAATCGATTTACAAACTTGCATTATGGACCAGCCTGCTGGGGATATTTGCATTTTTTACGGATTTTGGCTTTTCTAAATCTCCATGGGTACAATCCGTTTATAACAATTATTACATTTTTGTGCTGATCCTCGGGGTGGCGACAACCGCCTTAAGGTATTTTGACAAAAAGACCCTCCCGTCGCGCAGGGTCCTGATATTTGATGTCTTAAGCATCCTGCTGACCCTGCTGATTATTGGGGTTTATTTCTTGGGAGAACATGTTAAAAACCCCAAGACCATTTTCAATGGAGACAACTGGATCAAGTTTGCCGTGCTGCTTACTTTTATCCGTGAATTTTCGGAGGTGCAGCTGAATTACAAGCGTACGGTCTTAAACCCGGCACAATTATTTGTAGCGAGTTTTCTCTTCATTATCCTGTTGGGGACGCTCCTCCTGATGATGCCAAAGGCGACATATGAGGGTCTGAGTTTCATAGATGCCTTATTTACTTCGACCAGCGCGGTATGCGTTACCGGTCTGATCGTAGTGGATACCGGCACTTATTTCACAGAATTTGGCCAGATCATTATAATGCTTTTAATCCAGATAGGAGGCCTGGGCATCCTTACATTTGCCAGTTACTTCAGCTATTTCTTCAAGGGCGGGTCCAGCTATGAAAACCAACTGGCTTTAAGTGATATGACAAGCTCCCGGAAACTTAGTGATGTCTTCTCTACCCTGAAGTATGTATTGATAATTACCTTCACCATAGAACTGTTTGCAGGGATCCTCATTTATACAAGCCTGGACGGATCCTTGTTCACCTCCCGTACGAGGCAGGTTTTCTTTGCCGTCTTCCATGCAATATCGGCATTCTGTAACGCCGGCTTCTCCACCTTAACCAACAGCCTGTATGAGGAAGGTTTCAGATTTAATTATTACCTGCATCTTACTATTATCCTCAGCTTTGTGCTTGGAGGCCTGGGCTTCCCCATCACTGCAAACATTATAAAATACATTAAGTACAGGGTTGGAAAATTATTTTTCCTGCGGCCTGGGAAAATAAGATATCGGCCCTGGGTACTCAACCTGAACAGCAGGATTACCCTTGTAACCACATTTGCATTAATGGCCATAGGGTTTATTGCCTTTTATGCCTTTGAGTATAATAACACCTTATCCGAACATCGCGGATTCGGCAAGGTCGTTACTGCCCTGTTCGGGGCAACCACGCCTCGGACAGCGGGATTCAATACCATAGATACAGCAGCCATGGCTTTCCCTACCCTGATGATCGTTCTGCTGTTGATGTGGATCGGAGCGTCGCCTTCTTCAACAGGAGGTGGGATCAAAACGAGTACTTTTGCTATTGCTATTCTCAATATCCTGAGCCTGGCAAAAGGGAAAACGCGCATAGAGGTATACCGAAGGGAAATCGCCGATATTTCGGTTAGAAGGGCCTTTGCCATTATCGGACTTTCGCTTATTGTTATAGGACTTGCCATTCTGTTGATTTCCATAAACAACCCCGGGCATTCCCTTATGAACATTGCCTTCGAATGTTTTTCGGCCTACAGTACAGTAGGTTTAAGTTTAGGGATAACTCCTGAATTGAGCAGCTTTAGCAAACTGGTGATCATTTTTACCATGTTCGTTGGGCGGGTAGGCATGCTGTCTGTAATCATTGCCTTGTTCAGGCCAATAAAACATAAAAATTACAGGTACCCGTCAGAGGAGATCCTGATGAACTAAAAGAAAAGAATCTGAAATAAGTCATGATATTTAAGTTGAATCCAACCAAAATATTTATCTGCGAATTACACCCGCCTGCCGGCAATGCAGGGCTGACTGATTTAAAACAAATAGAAACAAACAGATGAAATACATCATTGTAGGACTTGGTAGTTTTGGTGCATCCCTGGCTGAAAAGCTTACAGAGGAGGGCAACGAGGTTATTGGCATTGATACGCGCATGGCGAAGGTTGATGCCTATAAGGAAAAGATATCCCATACCATTGCTATGGATGCCACAGACGAGTTTACGGTCTCCGGCCTGCCTTTAAAGGATACGGATATTGTTGTTATCGGGATTGGGGAAGACCAGGGAGCCAATATCATGGCGACCGCACTTTTTAAGAACCTTCAGGTTAAAAAACTGATCAGCAGGGCAATTAACCCTCTGCATGAAAAAATACTGGAGGCCATCGGGGTAGACGAGATCGTGCATCCGGAGCAGGAATCTGCGGAACGCTGGGCCAAGAAACTTTGTTTAAAAAATGTTATTGATTCCTTTGAACTCAGTGAGGATTACAGCATTATAGAAGCGAACGTCCCTCCGGAGTGTTATGGGAAAACCATAGTTGAGGTAGGATTCCGGAATAAATATAACCTGCTGGTGCTTACGAAAATCAGGAAAACCGAGGTAAAAAGCCTGGTAGGCCATGTACGGACAGAAATGGTGGTTCAGGGGGTAGCGACGCCGGATATGATCCTCAGGGAATCTGATATCCTGGTGCTCTACGGTTCCAATAAAGACCTGCAACGGTTTTTAAATAAGAACTAGGCTGTCGGGTTCCGGCTTCAGAGTTCCGGGTTCAAAGTTCAGGGGATTCCAACCACTGCTACCGCCGACTGCTACTGCCTACTAATTTTACCTCCTACCTTGCGTTTCACAACTTCACACTCAGCGCAACCGTAAGCAATAGGGGGCCGAAACCCCACCC
>CAYSVQ010000090.1:0-9218 GCA_964434565.1 uncultured Flavobacteriaceae bacterium
TTTGGCACCTCGATGTCGGCTCGTCACATCCTGGGGCTGGAGAAGGTCCCAAGGGTTGGGCTGTTCGCCCATTAAAGTGGCACGCGAGCTGGGTTCAGAACGTCGTGAGACAGTTCGGTCTCTATCTACTGCGGGCGTTAGAAATTTGCGCGGCCCTGACTCTAGTACGAGAGGACCGAGTCGGACTGACCGCTGGTGCACCAGTTGTCCCGCCAGGGGCATTGCTGGGTAGCTATGTCGGGATGGGATAAGCGCTGAAAGCATATAAGCGCGAAACCCGCCGCAAGATGAGATTTCTTTAAAGGGTCGTGGAAGACTACCACGTTGATAGGCCACAGGTGCAAGTGCTGTAAAGTATGCAGCCGAGTGGTACTAATAGCCCGTTAGGCTTGCGCCGCTAACTGCCTTGTAGGCTAGGCTGGTTTGAGGGTACTGCCATACTTTTTTTACTTTACGCAAAAAATTCGAAACCTTTAAGAGTGCTGTCCCAAATATGTCAAGATATTTTCCTGAAGTGAGCTTGGGCTACTTCAGGATGGTTGATCGGTAAGATCCCATCAACCTAAGATCCGGGTGGCCATGGCGACGGGGCCCACCCCTCCCCATTCCGAACAGGGAAGTTAAGCCCGTCTGCGCCGATGGTACTGCCGTAAGGTGGGAGAGTAGGCCGCCGCCTTCTTTAGAATCCCGATCATTGATTTGATCGGGATTCTTTTTTTTTGTAGAAAGTATCAGTGGGAGAGCCGATGACGCGCCCCCCTTGGGGAGCGGTCACGGTCCTGACCTGCACAAAAGCAAAGCTTTTGGCAGGGTCATGGATAGGCCGCCGCCACGTAGTTCCCGACCGTAAGGGTCGGGATTCTTTATCGCGTTTTACGTGATTGAACCCTGAAGTGAACTTGCTCCGCTTCAGGGTTTTTTTATGCCCTGTCTTCAAGGCATATCCCTGCCGAAGGTAGTGAGCGCAGGGATTCCTTCCTGCAGCCATTCATCCATTGATGGCATTATTAAAGACATCATCCCTACGCTCACCGCGTTCGGCAGGGATTCCTTCCTGCAGCCATTCATACTTCGCTACGCTCGTATTCATGGGCAGTCAGGAAAACAAAAAGGGAGCCACCGTCGTGCCTCCCTCTCTGCAGCTTTGATCAAATAAACATTTAGATCCTCGGCAAATCCCCCTCACCTTTCAGGGGAAGGTTTGAAGAACCCATGAGGTACGAATCAATATGGTGCGCGGCCTGCCTTCCTTCCGAGATCGCCCATACAATAAGCGATTGTCCCCGGCGCTGGTCGCCGGCGGCAAATACTCCGGGAATATTGGTCATATAATCCCTGACATTTGCCTTGATATTCGTCCTCAGGTCGGGCTCTACCCCCAACTGTTCAGCAACCGTCAATTCAGAACCGGTAAACCCCAGGGCCAAAAGTGCCAGTTCGCATGCCCATTCCTTTTCTGTTCCTTCAACTTCTCTGAGCACATGGCCTTTTCCCGGGACTTTTTCCCATTCAACTTCCGTGGTGACCAGTCCTTTCAGTTTGCCATCCTTATCGCCAACAAACCTTTTTGTGGATATACTGAAGTAACGTTCCACTCCTTCCTTGTGGGAAGAACTGGTACGCAGCCGCATTGGCCAGAAAGGCCAGGGCTGGTCTGGCGGCCGCTCCGCACCCGGCTTGCTCAGAATTTCAAAATTGGTAACCGACCTGGCGCTTTGCCTAAAAGAGGTGCCGATACAATCCGAACCGGTGTCGCCCCCACCTATTACGATCACATTTTTACCTTTCGCAAGGATCTCCTCCCCGAGTTCCTTAACCCCATCTACCCGTCGGTTGTTTTGTGCCAGGAAATCCATGGCCTGTACAACTCCCTTAAGCCCTGCACCTTCAATCGGGAGGCCCCGCCTTACGGTAGCGCCTCCGCAGAGTACAACCGCATCGTAATCACTTTTAAGGCGATCTGCCGGCAGGTCGGCGCCCACATGTACATTACATTTAAATTCTATTCCTTCATCTTCCATCACTTTCAACCTGCGGTCTATAATGTGTTTTTCCATCTTAAAATCGGGGATGCCATAACGGAGCAGCCCCCCGGGTTTTTCGTCGCGTTCGAAGACCGTAACAGTATGCCCCGCCCGGTTAAGTTGTTGTGCGGCAGCCAACCCGGCAGGGCCAGAACCGATGACCGCTACCCGCTTCTCTGTCCTGTTTTCAGGGGGTCTGGCAATTATCCACCCATTTTTGAAAGCGGTTTCCGCAATGCTTTTCTCGATGTTCTCAATAGAAACCGGGTCTTCGTTTATACCTAAGACACAGGCCTCCTCACAGGGCGCCGGGCATAGTCGTCCCGTAAATTCCGGAAAATTATTGGTAGCGTGTAAAATCTGAGACGCCTTATCCCATTTGCCTTTGTATACCGCATCGTTAAAATCGGGAATAAGGTTTCCGAGGGGGCAACCGCTATGACAAAAGGGAATGCCGCAGTCCATACAACGGGCACCCTGCTCTTTCATTTCCTTCTCCTGGAGCGGGAGCGTGAATTCTTTAAAATGCTTCACCCGTTCCTCAACAGGAGCATATTGCTCGGTTTTTCTATCGAATTCCAAAAATCCAGTTATCTTTCCCATTTTTCCGATTAAATAATTTCCAATTTTTCCTTTTCCAGCCTAATCAATGCCTGCTTGTATTCCTCCGGGAATATTTTAATGAACTTAAGGAGGTAATATTCCCATTTCTCCAGGATACGCTGGGCAAGCGGACTTTGGGTGGCATTGTAGTGGTTCTCTATGAGCGACCGCAGCTGAACAATATCGTTGTCTTCATCTACCGGCAGCAGATTGAGGGCATCCATATTGCAATTCCTCTCAAAGGTCTTTTCCTCATCCAGTACATATGCAATACCCCCGCTCATGCCTGCTCCAAAGTTCCGGCCTACATTTCCAAGAATTACCGCCACCCCCCCGGTCATATATTCACAACCGTGATCGCCAATACCTTCAACTACGGCCATGGCCCCGGAATTCCTTACGCAGAAACGCTCCCCGGCTTTTCCATTGATATAGGCTTCCCCGGAGGTAGCTCCGTAAAGGGCCACATTCCCGATAATGATATTCTCTTCAGGCCTGAAAGTCGTTTTTTCCGGTACCTTAATTATTAGCTTCGCCCCCGAGAGGCCCTTGCCCATATAATCGTTGGTATTCCCATTAACCACCATGGTGAGTCCTTTGGTGGCGAACGCCCCGAAACTCTGGCCTGCAGACCCGGTGAAATTGATCTTCAGGGTATTGTCTGGCAAACCATCGTTACCGTATATTTTTGAAATTTCATTACTTATTATTGCCCCCACTGCCCGGTCTGTGTTATGAATAGGGAAGTCGAGCATGGTTTTCTCCTTTCTGAAGAGGGCCGGGTGCGCCTTATGGATAATATCAAATTCTATTGAATCATGTACAAGGTGCACCTGTTGTTGGGTATTGTATAATTTTGTCCCGATTGGTACCGGGATCTGGTGCAGGATAGGAGAAAGGTCGATCCCCTGGGCCTTATAATGTTCAATAGCCTTGTTGCGGTCTAGTTTTTGTACCTGGCCAACCATTTCGTTCACCGTCCTGAATCCTAATTGAGCCATGATCTCCCGGAGTTCCTGGGCAATAAAATACATGTAGTTGACAACGTGTTCCGGTTTACCTTCAAATTTCTTTCGCAATTCAGGATTTTGGGTCGCAATGCCTACCGGACAGGTATTCAGGTGGCATACCCGCATCATAATACAGCCGGAAGCTACCAGCGGGGCCGTGGCAAATCCAAATTCCTCCGCACCCAGCAGGCAGGCAATGGCCACATCCCGCCCTGTTTTCAACTGGCCGTCGCATTCCAGGACTACCCGGTTTCGCAGGTCGTTTAGTACAAGCGTTTGCTGGGCCTCTGCTATCCCCAGTTCCCAGGGCAAGCCGGCATGTTTAAGGGAAGTCAGCGGAGAAGCCCCTGTACCTCCATCAAATCCCGAGATCAGGATAACATCTGCCTTCGCCTTTGCTACCCCTGCCGCTACCGTTCCAACCCCAACTTCCGATACCAGTTTTACATTGATCCTGGCTTCCCTGTTTGCCGATTTAAGGTCATAAATCAGTTGCGACAAGTCTTCGATCGAATAAATATCGTGATGCGGTGGGGGAGATATCAACCCCACATAAGGGGTAGAGCTCCTGGTTTTTGCAATGGCCGGATTTACTTTGGGCCCCGGCAGTTGTCCGCCTTCTCCCGGTTTGGCTCCCTGCGCCATCTTTATCTGGATTTCCTGGGCATTGGTGAGGTAATTCGAAGTAACCCCAAACCTTCCGGAAGCAACTTGTTTGATGGCGCTGTTACGCCAGTCTCCCGTGTGGTTTCTGTAGAACCGGTCCGGATCTTCTCCCCCTTCGCCCGAATTGCTCTTACCGCCGATCCTGTTCATCGCAATGGCCAGGTTTTCATGGGCCTCCTTGCTAATTGAACCGTAAGACATGGCCCCCGTTTTAAACCGCTTAACGATCTCGGTCCATGGTTCCACCTCGTCCAGTGGGATTGGATCGTAGTTGGAGAACTCGAATAATCCCCTGATTGTCATCAGGTTTGTTGCCTGCTCATTGACTATTTCAGCAAATTCCTTATAAGTAGCCGGTTCGTTATTCCTGACCGCCTTCTGGAGTTTTGCTATAGTTAGGGGGTTAAACATATGTTTCTCCCCGTCGCGCCTCCACCGGTATTCCCCCCCGATTTCCAGTTCGAGATCCGCGGCAACCTGTTTTTTGTTAAAGGCGGTGAAATGCCTCCTGGAAATCTCCTTTTCCAGCTCGTAAAGGCCAATTCCCTGTATACGGGTGGGCGTATTTGGGAAAAATTTTTCAACCACAACGGTATTTAAACCAATACATTCAAAAAGCTGGGAGCCGCGGTAGGAATTGAGGGTAGAGATCCCAATCTTGTTCATGACCTTCAGGATGCCCTTTCCAATTGCCTTGTTGTAATTTTCGATTGCCTCCTCAAAGGTAAATTCCGTAATGTCGTTTGCCTGGATCTGCTCGGCAATGATCTCATTCACCAGATATGGGTTGATGGCACTCGCCCCGAAACCGAAGAGAAGGGCAAAATGATGCACTTCCCGGGGTTCGGCAGATTCTATAATGATGCTGATCCGGTTCCTTTTGCGCAGGCGTTGCAGCCCGCTGTTAACGGCGGAACAGGCTAACAGGGCCGGGATAGGGGCCATGTCTTTATTCACGTTCCGGTCTGAAAGGATCAGAATGTTGGCACCTTCGTCTATGGCCTTTTCGGCCTGGTCTACAAGAGATTGAAGCCCTTCTTCCAGCCCGTTATGCCCTTTGGCCACTTCGTAGAGCACGGGGAGTGACACCACCTTATAATCAGGGCTGGCGTCATAATTTTTAATTTTATCCAGATCCTCCTTGGAGATCACTGGGTTCTGGATTTTCAGTTTCCTGCAGTGCAGTTCCGAAAAATCGAAAATATTATGGTCGCTTCCCAGGGTAAGGCTTATGTCGCAGATAAGTTCTTCCCTAATGCCGTCGAGTGGTGGGTTGGTAACCTGTGCAAAGAGCTGCTTAAAGTAATTGTATACAAGCTGCGGCCTGTCTGATAAAACGGCAATAGGGGTATCCGTACCCATTGAACCTATAGGTTCCTTCGCATTCTTGCCCATGGGAAGGATAATGGTATTGATGTCTTCCAGCGTATATCCAAAAACCACCTTTCGTTTGTCGAGTGACGCTTCGCCCAGGAAGAGCGGGCAGTCGTTGTAAGGAATATTCTTCAGGTGCATCAGGTTCTTGTCCAGCCATTCCCTGTAGGGGTACCGGCGGACAATTTCCTCTTTGATCTCCTCATCGTTTATAATACGCCCTTCTTCCATATTTACCAGGAACATTTTACCTGGTTCCAGGCGCCCGTGAAATTCTATATTCTCCGGAGCCAGTTCCAGCACCCCGGTTTCTGAAGACATGATCACGTAGCCGTCTTTGGTTACCGAATAACGCGACGGGCGCAAGCCATTTCTGTCGAGTACGGCACCTATATAATTCCCATCGGTAAATGGGATCGAGGCCGGGCCGTCCCAGGGTTCCATCATACAGGAATAATACTCGTAGAATGCCCTTTTGGCATCGGACATATAAGGGTTTTTCTCCCAGGCTTCAGGCACAAGGATCATCATGACTTCAGGAAGGGAACGTCCTGTGGTCAACAGCAGTTCAACCACCATGTCCATGGTGGCCGAATCCGATTTCCCCGGAAGGATAATGGGAAGAATGTCTTTAATTTCTTTCCCGAACAAGTCACTTTTAAGCAATTCCTCCCTGGAACGCATTCTGGAGACATTTCCCCTCAGGGTATTTATTTCCCCGTTATGGCACATGTAACGGAATGGCTGGGCCAGATCCCATGTGGGAAACGTATTTGTGCTAAAGCGCTGGTGTACCAGGGCAAGTCTGGTTACCACCCGCGGATCCATAAGGTCCTTATAGTATAATTTAATATCCTGGGGCATCAGGAGCCCCTTGAAGATTATGATTCTGGTAGACAGGCTGGGCAGATAAAAGTAATTGCTCTCCGAAAGTTTGGAGTTTATAATGGTATGCTCCGTTGCTTTTCGGGCAATGTACAGTTTTCTTATAAATTCTGAATCCTCCTGCTTCGCTTCGGATTTTCCTATAAATATCTGCCTTACAAATGGTTCGGACTCGGCCGCGATTCGTCCCGGAATAGACCGGTTAACCGGAACATCGCGCCATCCCAGTAATGTAAGACCTTGTTTCTTTATATGATCTTCAAAAACCTGTATGCAATAGTTGCGTTGATTCTCCTTCCTGGGCAGAAATACATTGCCCACGGCATAATGCCCGGGTCCGGGCAGTTCGAAGGAAGATACTTCCCTGAAGAATTCATGAGGGATATCGATAAGGATTCCTGCCCCGTCGCCGGTTTTTCCATCGGAACTGACGGCGCCGCGGTGCTCCAGTTTTACCAGAATTTCGAGTGCCTTATGGATAATGTCGTTAGACTTCTTCCCTTTAAGACTGCAGATAAATCCAGCTCCACAGTTATCATGTTCGAATTCCGGTAAATACAACCCTTGTTTCTTCAGCTTCATTGATTACAGTATTTTCTCAAAAATATCAAATTCAATACACTATCGATACATTTCCAGGAGGAAGTATGTAAAAAATTCAGCGTTTGAAATATTTTGGTTAAAAATCCTCATTATACATTATTTAGGGATATGAAATTAGGATATTCCGAAAACGGGAGAGGAATCCCTGCCCTGGGCATCATTTTCAGGGGGATAGGCTTATGAATTACAAATATTTACGCCTCTACCCCTCCTGAATATTCAAGATACAATAAAAAAAAGTGATTTATCCCGGGAGACCCCCTAAATATACAGGGGTAATGATTTTGATGTGTGAAATAATGAGGTCGATTTCCTCGGACCAGCCATTTACAGAGGTGGTTTTCTCTACTTCAGGAAACCGTAAAAATACACAATCGTGAATACTTCTTTAAATTTTTTAAGAATTATATAACATGTTTCGGATTATCTGTCAGGGGAGTTTTCTTATCCTGGCCAAAAAAAAAGTATAGAGCCATATCATCCTAAGGTATATTGTAAGCAATGCCCTGAAAAATATCAGTCTTTTAATAGACTCCTGGAAATAACAATTTTCTGGATTTCGGAAGTGCCTTCATAGATCTGGGTGATCTTGGCATCCCTCATCATCCTTTCTACATGGTAGTCTTTTACATAACCGTTGCCGCCGTGTATCTGAACCGCTTCCACGGTGGTATCCATGGCTACCTGGGAGGCATATAATTTGGCCATAGCGCCGGAAATATCATAATCCCTGCCCTCGTCCTTGTCGCAGGCGGCTTTATATACGAGGAAACGTGCCGCTTCGATCTGGGTATGCATATCCGCCAGCTTAAATGCGATAGCCTGATGGTTGGAAATCTCCGTCCCGAATGCTTTTCGTTCCTTCGCATACTTTTTCGCCAATTCATAAGCCCCGGCTGCTATTCCCAGTGCCTGCGCAGCGATGCCTATACGTCCGCCCGCCAGGGTTTTCATAGCGAAACGAAATCCGAAACCGTCTTCCGCAATCCGGTTTTCCACCGGTACTTCCACATCGTTAAACATGAGCGAATGCGTATCGCTCCCCCTGATCCCCAGCTTGTTCTCCTTCGGACCTATTTCGAAGCCTTTCATGCCCCTCTCGACGATCAGGGCATTGATACCGTGATGCCCTTTTTCCCTGTTTGTCTGTGCGATTACAAGATAGATGTCGGCAGCTTTCCCCTTGGTGATCCAGTTTTTGGTCCCGTTAAGAATGTAGTGATCTCCCTTGAGGATAGCCGTTGTTTTTTGGGAGGTGGCATCACTGCCGGCTTCAGGTTCCGACAAGCAGAAAGCACCCAGGGAAGCGCCCGTACTAAGCCTGCAAAGGTATTTTTCTTTCTGCGCGTCCGTACCGAACAATTCCAGGCCCCAGCACACCAGGGAATTGTTAACCGATACAATAACTGAGGCTGATGCGTCTATCATGGATAATTCCTCCATTGTAAGTACGTAGGCAAGTGTGTCTAGACCGCTGCCACCGTATTTTGGATCCACCATCATGCCCAGAAAACCAAGGTCTCCCATTTTCTTAATAAGTTCGCGGGGGAAACTCTGCGTTTCATCCCTATCAATTACTCCGGGCAGCAATTCGTTCTGAGCGAAATCCCTGGCGGCCTGGCGGATCATCTGCTGTTCTTCTGTAAGTTGAAAATCCATGTTCTGCTTCCGGTTTTAAGATCAGACAAATATAGCGTTAAGGCTGCATATATTCAATCGGGCATCCATTCAATGCAGGGGTAAACCAGATAGGCGGTTTATGGGATGTACGCGTGGGAATATAGGTGGAAAAACTTTTTTAGCTTGGCAATATTTTTATATTTGCCAGTGGCACATCGTGCTTCGTATTCCTTTCCGGAATATCGCGAAAAGGCAGGGATTCTTATGCTGCCTTTCTTTCTTAAATAGAATGATTCGATTTTCCGGGAATGTCATTGATTACAACCATTTGTAAATGAAAGATTTACTTCTTACCTATGAGAACAGTGCCCCTGAAATAGTCTTTCATTGGAAAGATCCGGAAACGGAAGCAGAAGGATGGACAGTGATAAAT
>CAYSVQ010000091.1:0-6458 GCA_964434565.1 uncultured Flavobacteriaceae bacterium
CTTTCATTGGAAAGATCCGGAAACGGAAGCAGAAGGATGGACAGTGATAAATTCACTGCGGGGTGGCGCTGCCGGGGGTGGCACCCGGATGCGGGAAGGGTTGGATATGAATGAAGTGCTCTCCCTTGCCAAAACCATGGAAGTTAAATTTACCATTTCCGGACCTCCAATAGGGGGCGCGAAATCGGGAATTAATTTTAACCCCAATGACCCAAGGAAAAGGGGTGTCCTCGAGCGCTGGTACCACGCGGTGGCACCTATGCTGAAAAGTTATTACGGTACCGGGGGCGACCTGAACGTTGATGAGATTCACGAAGTTATCCCCATTACCGAGGATGCGGGGGTTTGGCACCCCCAGGAGGGGGTATTTAACGGGCATTTCAGGCCTTCGGAAGCTGATAAGATCAACCGCATCGGGCAACTGCGGCTCGGGGTTAGCAAGGTACTTGAGAATCTTCATTTTTCCCCGGATATCAGCAAGAAATATACAGTGGCCGATATGATAACCGGATTCGGGGTGGCCGAGGCTATAAGACATTATTATGATATTTACGGAGGGACCGTTATAGGAAAGCGGGCCATGGTTCAGGGCTTTGGCAATGTTGGTGCCGCTGCAGCCTTTTACCTTGCACAGATGGGTGCCAGCATCGTAGGAATCATAGACCGTCAGGGTGGGGTAATCAGGGAAGACGGATTTACCTTTGAGGAAGTAAAGGGTTATTTTCTGCATAAGAAAGGCAATTTGCTGATTGCCGGGGCAGACCAGTTGCTCCCCTTCGATGAAATGAACCGCCGTGCCTGGAATCTCGAAGCTGAAATCTTTGCACCCTGTGCTGCGTCAAGGCTGGTAACCCGTGATCAGATATCCCAACTTATCGAATCCGGACTGGAAGTTATTTCCTGCGGGGCCAATGTGCCCTTTGCAGACAAGGAGATATTTTTCGGGCCGGTGATGGAATATACAGACCGGCAGGTTAGCCTTATCCCGGATTTTATTTCAAATTGCGGGATGGCACGGGTCTTCGCTTATTTTATGGAGCGACGGGTCTCTATGGAGGATGAACTCATATTTAATGATACTTCCGATACTATTAGAAAAGCAATTTTGAATATCTTTAAACAAAATCCAGCCAGGCAAAATCTTAGCCGAACAGCTTTTGAAATTGCCTTAAAACAACTGATCTAAAACCAACTCTATGGAAACCGTTATTGTTATTCTCTTTTTTGTAGGCTACCTGGCGATCACGCTTGAGCACAACCTGAAAATAGACAAACTTATCCCGGCCCTGGCCATGATGGCTCTCTTATGGGCCATCATTGCACTTACCCATATGCCTGTTTTTGAGGTAAATGCCGAACTTAAGGAACTGGAACCTTCCCACCTCGACGAAATCTTACTCCACCATTTGGGGAAAACCGCAGAGATCCTGGTCTTTCTTCTAGGTGCCATGACCATAGTAGAGATCATTGATTATTTCGACGGGTTCGCTACCATTAAAGGCTATATTAAAACCAGGAGCAAACGCAAATTACTTTGGTTGTTCTCTTTGCTGGCATTTGTTCTTTCGGCTATCATCGATAACCTTACTGCAACTATAGTGCTTGTTACAATCCTTCAAAAAGTGATCAGCGAACGGGAAACCAGGCTTTGGTTTGCGGGGATGATCATTATCGCGGCTAATGCAGGCGGGGCATGGTCACCCATTGGCGATGTCACCACCACAATGCTTTGGATTGCCGATAAGGTAACGGCTTTACAGCTGATAGAACATGTTTTTATCCCTTCGGTAGTGTGCATGGTTGTACCTGTACTGTTCGCTTCCCGTTATAAGGCTTTTTCGGGTAAAATTGATTTGGATATTGACAAGGAAGTTCCCAAATCGAAGTATGGGGCCACTATGTTGTACCTCGGACTGGGGTCGATCATTTTTGTTCCTTTTTTCAAGACCATTACCCATTTGCCCCCCTATGTGGGGATGATGCTTTCCCTGGCCGTTGTTGCAACTTTCGCGGAAATTTACAGTAATTCCAAATTCAGTATTTCCAATTTGGATGAAGAAAGCGACGCCGCATCCCATCACAGCCCGGTGCATAAGTCGCTCTCAAAAATAGAATTGCCCAGTATCCTTTTCTTCCTCGGAATCCTGCTCGCAGTAGCTGCCCTGGAATCCCTGGGCATGCTGTTCCATTTCGCGGAATACCTGGATGCCAACATGCCCCCGCTCGGAACCGAGGCGCGGGTTGGTATTGTCTCGGATCTTGTGGTACTTATCCTGGGCGTGGGATCGGCTGTTATAGATAACGTGCCCCTTGTTGCGGCGAGCATAGGGATGTTCTCTGTGCCCATAGATGACCCGGTTTGGCATTTTATTGCCTATTCTGCCGGTACCGGTGGCAGTATGCTTGTTATAGGTTCTGCAGCCGGGGTAGTAGCCATGGGGATGGAGAAGATAGATTTTTTCTGGTACCTGAAGAAAATCGCATGGCTTGCATTCCTAGGATTTATTGGAGGTTCAGTGGCTTTTGTATTAATGCGAAATTTCGTGCTAAACGTATAATTTAATCGATAAACTACCGTTATAAGGGCAAAATTAATACAACATAATATATGGTATTGTTTCAGGATCTCGTAGATGAGACGCAAGCCGGGGAACTGGTTTCGGAAGAGAAAACGCTTTCGGTAATTGATTTGATTTTTAATGGGGGAACGGGAAGCATTGTGATAATTTCGGTCCTGTTTGCCATGCTGGCGGTAGCCCTTTATATCTATTTTGAGCGCCTGCTTGCCATTAAGGCGGCATCACAGATCGACAAGAATTTTATGAACCAGATCCGAGACCATGTGATGAATGGAAAACTGGAAGCTGCGAAGATTTTATGCGCCCAGACCGACTCACCTGTTGCACGCCTGACGGAAAAAGGGGTCTCCCGGATCGGGAAGCCGTTAGACGATATTAATGCGGCCATAGAAAATGCCGGAACCCTGGAAGTCTACAAGCTGGAGAAGAACGTAAATATCCTTGCCACAGTGGCAGGGGCTGCCCCTATGATTGGGTTTTTGGGAACCGTTATTGGTATGATCCTCGCCTTCCACCAGATGGCGAGCAGCGGGGGCCAGGCCGAAATGGGCGCCCTTGCCTCCGGAATCTATACGGCCATGACAACTACGGTGGCAGGTTTAATTGTCGGAATAATTGCCTATATTGGGTATAACCACCTGGTGAACCGAACAGATAAAGTGGTACATAAGATGGAAGCGAACGCAGTGGAGTTCCTCGATCTGTTGAACGAACCGGTTTAAGGTAAGAAAAATGAAGCTAAAGGGGAGAAATAAGATCAGTCCGGAGTTCAGCATGGCGTCTATGACGGACATCGTTTTTTTGCTGCTTATCTTTTTTATGATTACGGCGAATTCACCAAACGCCCTGGACCTGCTCTTACCAAAGGCCAAGGGGAAATCAACCAATACCCAGAACGTGTCTGTTACCATTAACAAGAACCTGGAATATTTTGTTGATAATCAGAGGATCAACGGAGCATATATAGAAATTGAACTAAAAAAAGCACTGGAGGGCCGGGATAAGCCCACAATAATCCTGAGGGCTGAAGAAAGCGTGGCCATTAAAGAGGCCGTGAACGTTATGGATATAGCCAACCGGAACAATTATAAGGTCATCCTGGCTGTGCGGCCGAATTAATGTCGTTTTTAGATACGAGACACAAGAAAAAATCCTTTACACTTACTACAGCGTTGTTAAGTGTACTCCTCCTATTGATGTTCTACATCGGGCTTACTTATCTGGAACCCCCCATTGAAAACGGGATTACTGTAAATTTTGGGACTACCGAATTTGGCATGGGGGAAGAGCAACCCAGGGAAAAGGTAAAGTCCCAACCGGCAGAAAAGCAGGAACAGGTGGAAGAAGTTGTACAGCAGGAGGAGGCCGCTGAGCCTGAAGAAATTGCCAGCGAGGAAGTTACCGATAAACCTGCCGAAAAACTACTCACCCGGGAGGAAGAGGAATCCATAAAAATTAAGCAGCAGCAGGAAGTTGAACGGAAGGAAGCCGAAGCCCGCAAGGCAAAAGCCGAACAACTGGCAAGGGAACAGAAAGCTGCCGAAGATAAGGCCCGCCAGGAGCAGGAAGCCAAAAAGCAAAAACTCGACGAGCTAATGGGCGGGCTGAATAAGTCTGATGGGGTGGCCCAGGGAAGTGAAGGCGACGACCGGATAGCCGGCGACAAAGGGCAGCCCGATGGCGATCCTTACGGGACCAGTTATTATGGCAGTCCCGGAACAGGAAGCGGCACTGCAGGGTATGGCCTTGAAGGGCGATCACTTTTGAGCCGGGGCAAGGAACTACAGGAATGCAATGAAGAAGGGCGCGTGGTTGTACGGATAGTGGTAGACCCCAACGGCAATGTTATAGATGCCGAGCCAGGAGTAAGGGGTACTACCAATAACCATCCCTGCCTGCTGGAACCGGCACGCAAAACAGCCTTTATGCACCGGTGGAATACAGACTCCAACGCCCCTTCACAGCAGGTTGGCTTTGTTGTGGTTAACTTCAAACTTGGGGAATAGGTGATAATTTTCTATACGATCGCACCCAACTATTGACTACTTTATGAATTGCGGGTTCAGGATTCGGTTCAGGGTTCGCGTTCAAAGCTCAATGTTGAGATCAGGGTTCCGGGATTTTTACCTCCAGCTTTGTGTTTTGTACGGCCATCAATATATCAAATCATCGCAATGACGTTGGCAAAATAACATCATCACGATCGCCAAATCAACAAATCAATACATCAACCGACACCTGCTATCCACCGCCTTTTAAGTTTCAGGCTATTCCGGGCATCCATCCTCTTGGAAACCACGGTATTTTAGTACATTTGATGCCCTAATACATGTCTTATGACATACAAGGAAACATTGGATTGGATGTTCGCCCAATTACCAATGTACCAGCATCTGGGACCTTCAGCCCTGAACGCCAGACTGGATAAGACCATTGCTTTCTCGGAACATCTGGGGCATCCCGAAACAAAATTCCGGAGCATCCATATTGCAGGGACCAATGGCAAAGGCTCCAGCAGCCATATGCTTGCGTCTGTCCTGCAGGAAGCCGGTTATAAAACCGGGCTTTATACATCGCCGCATCTGAAGGATTTTCGCGAAAGAATCCGGATTAATGGCAGCCCTATAAGCGAGGAAGGGGTTATGCAATTTATTGGTGCACATAACTCATTTCTGAAAAAACGCCGCCTGTCCTTTTTTGAGATGTCTGTAGGGATGGCATTCGATTACTTTGCACGTGAAAAAGTTGATCTTGCCGTAATTGAAGTAGGGCTCGGGGGGCGACTGGATTCAACCAACATCGTAATTCCCGAGGTGTCTCTGATCACTAATATAGGGATGGACCATACAGAGACCCTCGGTAATACGCTTGCAAAAATTACCAGGGAAAAGGCAGGCATTATTAAACCTGGGGTCCCGGTGGTGATCAGTGAGACACAGGAAGAGGTGGCAAACATTTTCAGGGAAATTGCAAGGGAGAAAAGGGCTCCGATTACCTTCGCCGATCAAACCGTAAATACAGTCTATCCCACTTCGCTGCTGGGCGATTACCAGCGGATGAATGTAAAGGGGGTGTTGGCAACCCTCGGCAAGCTAAAGGGGTTCCCGCTAAGGGAAAGCCACATCAAAGCGGGTCTGATGAATGTAGTGGAGAATACAGGCCTGCAGGGGCGCTGGCAGATAGTCCGGGAGCAGCCAAGAGTGATTTTTGATACGGCGCATAACAGTGAAGGACTGGCGTTAACTGTAGGGCAGGTAAAGAAAGAACCGCATAACAGCTTACATTTTGTACTTGGCTTTGTGAAGGATAAGAACCTGGACCTGATATTGCCGGTATTTCCGAAGCATGCCAGCTATTACTTTTGCCGGGCCAACATTCCAAGGGGCCTTGATGCAGAAATTCTTCAGGCTGAAGCCCGAAGGTACGGGCTCGTCGGGGCGGTATATGATACGGTTCCGGAAGCGCTTACCGCGGCCCTGGGGAAAGCTGCTGAGAGCGATGTAATCTATGTTGGCGGTAGCACCTTTACGGTAGCTGATGCCCTTTAATTTTTTGGGGATTTTTGTTTCCGGTAATAAAAAACTGTCATATATTTGCACCCTCCTTCGCTGCTCTACAGCTTCGGAGGGCTAAGGCCCTCCGGGTAACAGAAGGCGTTCTTAGCTTAACTTCCCGCCCGTACCGAACGGTGTAGAAGAATTGGTTCTTAAAAGAATTGGTACGTTCGGGCGGGGTTCAGAGCACTGCCTTACTAGCAGGTTAAAAAGTAGTAAAATGATTTTGGGCTCTTAGCTCAGCTGGTTCAGAGCACCTGCCTTACAAGCAGGGGGTCACTGGTTCGAACCCAGTAGGGCCCACATCAAGCGGAAAATCCGCGCC